>MHZX01000093.1:187-11092 GCA_001828935.1 Rhodocyclales bacterium RIFCSPLOWO2_02_FULL_63_24 | reverse complement strand
CGCATCGTCTTCCCGTAGAGCGATCCGAAATGGGTTCGGTCGCCCGTGACCAGGATGTCGCAGCGATGGTGGATGGCAGCCGCCAGTACCGGTCTGTCCTTCTCGGGCAGGACCATGGTGTCTGGCAACAGGCTGTTGCCGGCGATCAGGCTGCCGATCCTGATTCGGGCGGCCATGGCTTTCAGCACCGGAAGGCCAGCGGGAGTCTTGGCGGCCAGATTGCGACGCGCCTCCTCGAAGACATAGGCGTCGGCCCACAACTCGTGGCCGGCGCCTTCGCAGAGCGCGAGCAATTGCCTTACTGCTCCATCGGCGCGAGCCGCGGAGAACAGAATGTTGGCGTCGAGGAAAATCCGCACTGCGTCAGCGCGATTTCATTTTCAGCACGGCGGCCAATTCGGCCTCGGCCGCGTCGAATTCGCGCAGGCGCTCGTCGTTGTACAACTCGATCGGCAGCGTAACGGCGGGCCTCAACAAGAGGCCGTCGGGCGTGGTCTCCGCAATCAATTGATCGTTGGCGGCGAGGCCCATGGCCTGGCGCAGTTTGGCCGGGAGCGTGATGACGCCACGCCCGGTGACGGTAAGTGTGGTTTTCATGGTTTGCAGTGTTGCAGAAAAACTGCAATGCTGCAAATATGTGCCCGCCGGGGCGAGTCCCGGCCTCTCCCTTGCGAAGGAAAGCCCAAGAGTCGGCGCGGGCGCCACGCCAAGTTCTCTATCTGTGTGACCCATAGGGATAAGGGGCGGCCGACTGTACGAGTCGGGCGCCTAGGCAACAAATCGGTTCAAGGACATGGGCCACACATTTTTTGCCGCCGATGCAGATACCTTGATGGGACCAGGGCATTGGAGATTCACGGGCCAGCTGAGCCTATTCATGTTTGACGTTATGCATGTATAACGTTAATATCTGCACATGCCGATCAAGAGCTTCAAATGCAAAGACACTCACGCGCTATTTCTGGGTCGGCGGGTGCGTCGCTGGGTAAGCATTGAGCGGCCTGCCTTGCGCAAGCTTGAGCAACTGGACTGGTCAATGGTGTTGGAAGATTTGCGTGTTCCTCCTGGCAACCAGTTGGAGGCATTGAAAGGAAATCGCAAGGGGCAATACAGCATTCGCATCAACGATCAATGGCGCGTGTGCTTTGTTTGGACTGTGGAAGGCCCGAAAAACGTGGAGATCGTTGATTACCACTGAAGGAGTTTTGACATGCGTACTGTTCCCCCTGTTTCTCCCGGCGAAATGCTGGATGAAGAGTTCCTGAAGCCGCTCGGCCTGACGAAATACCGCTTGGCCAAGGATATCGGCGTACCCCCGCAACGCATCGGGGATATCGTGGCAGGCAAGCGGGCCATCACCGCGGACACGGACCTGCGACTGTGCCGGTACTTTGGGCTCAGCGATGGATGGTGGCTTCGCGGGCAGGCTAACTACGACACCGCGATCGCGCGTGAAAACATGGGCGAAGTCCTCTCGCGGATTACCCGTTGCCAATTGTTGGCCGCCTGAGCGCAGTCCGTGCAGAAAAAATGGGCGCAAGCGTCGAATTGATTTTCGTTGCGACCTAGGTGAAACCTAAAGGCCCCGCCGGGCCGGGAGAGCGACCGCCGATGGATCTCATCACCTGGTTTGTGCCACCGAGCGCCCGCGACGATCCGCGCAAGAACACGCGGCATCGGGGCATCGCCAAATCCCTGCTGACCATCTCGCTGGTCGCCACCGTGATGCTGCTTGGCATCCGTCTGGTGAGCGGCCATCTGCCGCCGGCGCACTTGATCCTGTTTGTCGCCGCCATCGGCACGCCGATTCTTGGCGCGGCGCTGATCCGCGTCACCGCCGACATCATGCTCGGCCTGGTGGTGACCAACATCGGCGGCATCGCGATCGTCGGCGTCTGGGCCTTCATCACGGGTGGCATCAACTCGATCGCGCTGCCCGGCTTTCTCGCCAACCTGGCGCTGCTGAGCACCTTCGGCCACGTCGCACTGCTGCTGGTGACGGGCGCGGCGCTGGCGGCCGCGCTGGCGTTCCTGTACCTGGCGACGGTGGCCGGCTGGTTGCCGGTCAGCGTGGTTTTGGACACGGAACTGCCGGGCTTGATGCTGACCTCGATGCTGGGGTCGGCGATGATGGTGGTTCTCGCCGGCGTCGTCGTGGCGCGCGATCGGGCGCGGGTGAAGGCGCACCTGCGCGAGGCGCAGCGCGCCGCCGAGCAGTCGAGCCGGGCCAAGGCGGTGTTCCTGCGTTCGATGAGCCAGGAGTTTCGCGCGCCGCTGAATACCATCCTGGCCTTTGCCGAGCGTATCGCCGCCGACCGCCAGGGCAAGCTGAGCGAAGGGCAGCAGGACGGTGTCCGCCACATCCTGACGGCGGGAGCGCATCTCGGCGACCTGGTGACGCAGGTGCTGGAAATGAGTCGCATCGAGGCCGGCGAGCAGGCGCTGATCATCGAGTCGGTGCGCATCGACCACGTCGTCGCGCCCTGCCTGTCGATCATCGAACTGGAAGCGCAGAAGCGCGGGGTCGAACTGCTCGATGAATGCGGCATGTACGCCGCGGCAGTGGTGTGGGCCGACCGCGTGCTGCTGCGGCAGGTGCTGCTGAACCTGCTGTCGAACGCGGTCAAGTTCAATCGCGCCGGCGGCACCGCCACCATCTCCTGCCGTCCGGCCGGCGCCGACTATTTGCGCATCAGCGTTGCCGATACCGGGGTCGGCATCGCTGCCGCGCGCCGCGATGAACTGTTCCAGCCCTTCTCGCGCCTGGGCCTGGAAGACGGGGCGATCCAGGGCGCCGGGCTCGGCCTGGTGATGTCGAAACGACTGATCGAACGTATGCGCGGCCGCATCGGCTTTGAGTCGGTCGAAGGCGTCGGCAGCAGCTTCTGGGTTGAACTGCCGCTGGCCGAGGCGCGCGCGGCGGGCGCCTGATGCGTCGGGGCGGATGACGTAATATGGTGCTTCCATTGTCCTGAGGGAGGCTGCCCATGGAGAGTTCGAATCCCGATCTTCCCGCCCGTGACGCGCCCAGTGTTGCCGAATCCGAATGGATCGCCATTGTCGGCAATACCGATGCCCGCATCCGCGAGCTCGTGTCGGCGACCGTAAGCGAAAACCGGCAGCAACTGGCGGAGCGCTTCTATTCGACGATGTTGGGCGATCCGCTGGCTTGCCAGTTTCTCGACCACCAGCAGGTGGCCGAGCGGCTGAACAAGTCGATGCAGCGCTGGCTGCAGGATTTGTTCCAGGTCGCGCCGGCGACCAGCGTGGCGGCCTCCGTTGCGCATCAGCGATTCATCGGCGAAGTCCATGCGCGCATCCAGTTGCCGATCAACCTGGTCGCGCGCGGCGCCCGTTACCTGAAGCGCTGGATCAGCGAGCACCTGGCGCAGGAGCCGCGGCTGGAACGCGAGGCGCTGCTGGCGGCGTCGGTATATGTGGGCGACATGATCGACATTGCCATCGAATTGATGAGCACGGCTTTCGTGCGCGGCTACGAGCGCACCGCGCGCGCCGACGAGGCCTATCGCCTGTTCAGCCTCGGCCAGAACATTTCGATCGAGCGCGAACGGCAGCGCGCCGCCTTGCTGGAATGGAGCTACCACGTGCTGTACGCCAAGCATCAGCGCAGCGACGAGAACATGCGCTCGCTGTGTCATTCCGAGTTCGGGCTTTGGCTGCATCACAAGGCCCAGGTGATGTTCGAGGGCTCGCCCGAGGTGGCGCAAATCAACGACGCGGCGGAGCGCATCGACAGCCTGATCCTGCCGCGGCTGACGGCGTCGCAGTCGCCGGCGGATCTTTCCGAGCTGACCGGCGA
This sequence comes from Rhodocyclales bacterium RIFCSPLOWO2_02_FULL_63_24, assembly GCA_001828935.1. Taxonomy (GTDB): domain Bacteria; phylum Pseudomonadota; class Gammaproteobacteria; order Burkholderiales; family Rhodocyclaceae; genus Sulfuritalea. Next base: position 7,272 of record MHZX01000093.1, on the reverse strand, counting down.
CCTGCAGCGCGAGCTGGCGAGCATCAAGTTCCTGCTGTCGACGCTGTTCGACCGCTATGTCGAAATCGAGAACGGGCGCGACGTGCTGACCCGTCTGCTCAACCGCCGCTTCATGCCGGCGGCGATCAATCGCGAGATCGCGATGGCCAAGCGCAGCGATACCGGATTCGCGCTGCTGCTGCTCGACCTCGACCACTTCAAGCGCATCAACGACAGCTACGGCCATGACGCCGGCGACCTGGTGTTGCAGCAGGCGGCGACGCTGGTGCTCAACAATGTGCGCGCCGGCGATTTCATCTTCCGCTACGGCGGCGAGGAAATCCTGGTCATGCTGGTCGAGATCGACCACGCGTCGGCGCAGCGCATCGCCGAACATATCCGCCAGCGCTTCGAGGAAAACCTTTTCCTCATCAGCGAGGGCCGCACGGTGCAGCTCACGGTGAGCATCGGCATCGCCGTTTTCGACGGCCACCCCGACTACCAATACGTCATCAATACGGCGGACGCGGCGCTCTACGAGGCCAAGAACTCGGGGCGCAACTGCTGCGTCGTCGGCCCGGTGCTGCAGGCCATGGCGGCGGAGGCCTGAGGGAGCCCGCGTGGCGCGTCGCGACTATCGCGGCGCCGTTGGCAGTGTCATTGCGGTGGCGCCGGCTGCGCCTCGACACGAATCGAGGCGAACCAGCGGGAGAGTGCCGCAATGTCTGCGTCGCTCAGGGGCGCGGCGATCACGTTCATGACTTCGTGGCGCCGGGCGGCGCTGCGGAAGGCGCGCAACTGGGCCGCCAGGTAGGTTTCGGGCTGGCCGGCGAGATTGGGCGTGTTCGGTGCGCTGGCAATGCCGACCAGGCCGTGGCAGACCGAGCAGACCTGGCGCGCCTTGAGACGGCCGGGATCGTCGGTTGCGGCGTCGGCGACGGCCGATAGCAGGGTGGATGCAACAAAGACAAGCAGGTGGCGCAGGGCGGGGTGGATGGTGTGCGGCATCGGAATCACCGGAAAGGGAATGCAGATGACCACGACGGACACGGAGTCGACTCCGTGTCCGTCGTGGTGCGCTAGGTTTTCAGCTGTTTCGGTTGGCGCTCAGGGGTTGTAACTGACCCGGTAGATCGCCCCGGCGAAGTCGTCGCTGATCAGCATCGAACCGTCCTTCATCATCGCCACATCGACCGGCCTGCCGCGATACAGGCCGGTCTCGCCGTCGAGCCAGCCTTCGGCGAAGACTTCGGTCTTGTCCGCGCTGCCGTCGCTCTTCAGGCTGGTAAACATGATCCGCGCGCCGACCGGCGTGGTGCGGTTCCAGGAGCCGTGCTGGGCCGAGAACAGGCCGCCGCGGTATTTTGCCGGAAAGGCCTTGCCGGTGTAGAAGGCCAGGCCCAGGTCGGCGGCATGGGCGACCATGTAGACCTGCGGGTCGGTGATGTTGGCCGGCAGCGGATCCTTGTCGTAGCCGAACTCGGTGATGCGCGTCTTGCCCTGCTTCCACGGGTAGCCGAAGAACATGCCGGGCTTGGTGGCGCGGTTGATCTCGCCCAGCGGAATCTCGTCGCCCATACCGTCGGTCTGGTTGTCGGTGAACCACACCGCGCCGTCCTTCGGGTTGAATTCAATGCCGACCGAGTTGCGCAGGCCGCGCGCATAGACTTCGCGCTTGGAACCGTCGAAGGGATTCATGCGCACGATGCCGCCGATGCCCCATTTGTCGAACAGCGCCAGCTTTTCGCGCGGCGGCACGTTGAAGGGCTGGCCAAGGGTGACGTAGAGCATGCCGTCGGGACCGACGCGGCAGGCGCGGGCGTGATGGTTGTAGGACTCTTCCTCGACCGGGATCAGGCCGCCTTGCGGCACCACCTCGATCACCGCGACGTCGCCGCCTTCATAGAAGAACTCGGCCGCCGGGAAGTTGAGGATGCGGTTGTGCTCGACCACGATCAGGAAGCCGTCCTTGGTCCAACAGACGCCGTTGGGGGTCTGGAATTTGAGCGAGGGGGCGAAGGGTTTGACTTCGGTGGCCATCTCGCCGCTGTTGCGGTTGGTCACAGCCCACACAGTGTTCTTGCGGGTACCGACGAACAGCATGTTGGTCGACGGCGCCACGGCCATGTGGCGTGCATCCGGCACTACGGCGTAGAGGTCGATCTTGAAGCCCGGCGGCAGCTTGACCCGTTTCAGGTTCTCTCGTATGGCATCGGCATTCTTGCCGGTCTGCGCGATCGGCGGCATGCTGGTATCGGCGCCGGATACTTTCATTTGTTTCAGCTTCTCGATGTTCTGGGCCTGGGCCGGTGCTGCACTGCCCAGCGTCAGCAGTGCGGCAAATGCAGCGAGTGCGGCCGTCAGCGGCCGCGGGAACTGGTATGGCATGAGTTGTCTCCGTCTGTATTTTTTGGGGAACGAGTCCATCGGATGATGGCCGGTCCTGCCCTGCAATATGCATGCCGATGTGTTTGGTCGCGATCCTGCCTGCAATTGGGCGCGTTAACGGTGGACGGTGCTGTACAGAAGTGCGCCGCGCCGGCTGGCGACTGTACAGAAACTGGTCAGTTGAAGCGCTGCGGCCGCCCTGCTATTCTCGATGCCACAAAAAGCGGCGGAGACAACGCCGTCGGCGCGCCGGTCAGGGCTGCGCGCGCCACTCGACCCAGGAGACGAGGATGTTCCAGCAGCACGCGCGGCCGATCGTCCGAGGTCAGGCCAAACGCATAAATGGGCCGCGTTTGCCGGCCGACGAAACTCCTTCGGCGGATATTCTCGACAGTTGGGCGCGCTGCGTCGAAGCGGGTCTCGACGCCGCTGCCGTGCCGCGTCTGCCGGTGGTCGCCGAAGGCGAACTCAAGCGCCGCCGCGAACGTGCCGACTATGTGCGGCGTTTGGCGCTGGCGGAACTGGAGACGTTGTTCCATCAGATCGCCGGGTCCAATTTCCTGCTCGCCTTTGCCGACAGCGAAGGCGTGATTCTCGACCTTTACGCCGACAATCGCTTTGCCATGAGTTCGTCGGGCGAGGCGATTCGCACCGGCAGCCAATGGAGCGAACACGTGGCCGGCACCAATGGCCTGGGGACCGCCCTGGCAGCCGCAAAGTCGGTGGCGGTGAATGGCCCGGAGCATTTTTTCACCCGTTATGACGCGATCTCCTGCACCGCCTCGCCGATTCGCGATGCTGCCGGCGCGATCGTCGGCGTGCTCGACGCGTCTTCGTATTTCGAGTCGCGCCAGCGCCATACGCAGGCCTTGGTGCAGATGGCTTCGGCGCATATCGAGAACCTGCTGCTGCTGCACCAGATGGAGACCGCGATCGTCCTGGCGATTCATCCGCGGCCCGAATTCCTCGGCACCATCAGCGCCGGCCTGCTGGCTTTCGACGCGGGCGGCCGGCTCTGCGCCTGCAACGAGCGTGCGCGGATTCTGCTGACCGGTCTTCCCGTGCGGCGCGGGGCGGCTTTCGAGCAGATCTTTGCCGAGCGCTGTGGGCGTTTCCTGGCGCGCCTGCAGTCTGGCGCGGACATTCGCCTGCACGATGTGCTGGGCAGTTCCCTGGTCACCCGTTGGGTCAACCGCGGGCCTGCGGTTTCTGCTGCGCGGCCGGTCGTCGCCGTTCCCGGCCCGACAACGACCGTTGCGCCGAACTTCGTCGCCGACGACCCGGCCGTGCGCGACGTGCTGGAAGTCGCCGCCGCCGCCGTAAAGCTCGGTTCGCCACTGTTGATCCAGGGCGAGACGGGGAGCGGCAAGGAGCTGCTGGCGCGCCACGCGCATGAGCTTAGCGGCCGCAAAGGGGCTTTTGTCGCCATCAACTGCGGCGCCCTGCCGCACGGATTGTTCGAGGCGGAACTGTTCGGCTATGTCGGCGGCGCCTTTACCGGCGCGCGCCGCGAGGGCTGCCAGGGCCTGATCGTCAGCGCCGATGGCGGCACCCTGATGCTGGACGAGGTGGGTGAACTGCCGCTGTCCGTGCAAGCCGCGCTGCTGCGCTTTCTCGACGACCAGATGGTGCGCCCGGTGGGCAGCCAGAAAGCGCGCCAAGTCAACGTGCAATTGGTCGCCGCAACCAACGCCAATCTCGACGGCGAAGTCGCCCGCAAGGCTTTTCGCGCCGATTTGCTGTATCGGCTCAACACGATCCGGGTGGACCTGCCGCCGTTGCGCCGGCGCCTGGATTTCGCCGCCTGCGTCCATTTCGCCCTCGCCGCGATCGACCCGCAGGCGAGCATCACGGCCGCCGCCGTGAGCTACCTCAAGGGCCACGGCTGGCCCGGCAACTTCCGCGAGCTGCGTTCGGTGCTGACCCGTGCCTTAATGGCCCAGCCGATGCGTTGCATCGATCTGGCACAAATCACTTCGCTGATCGCCGTCACCCGCGGCGGTGGCGGAGGCGGCGACGGCTCGGCCCTGCGCCAGGGCGCGACCGAGGCGGTGTTGCGCGAATTCGAACGCACCGGCCGCAGCGTCAGCCGCACCTCGCGCAACCTCGGCGTATCGCGCACCACCGTGTATCGACACTTGCGCGAGGGAAAGGCGCTGCCGGCACAGCAACCCGGTTGACTGCCCAAGACTTTCGCCGCGATGGTCTTGTCGCGCGGCCATGGCGACGACGATGGCCGACAGTTCGCTCCCCGGCCGTAGCGAACGCCAACTGCTTGCGCCTTGGCCGATGTTCCGTGGCGCGAGTCACAGGCGCAGCTCGCTCCGAATAAGCCAGACCTAATATATAATCCCGACTAATTTACTCGGGTACGCCGGATTGCCTCTTGTCGGGAGATAATCCGGGCCGGCCGTTTCCTCCACCCTTTCGAAGCAAAGGCATCCCATGTCCCTCAACGAACAAACCATCCAGACCGCGCTCAAGGAAGTCGTCGATCCCAACACCGGCAAGGATCTGGTCAGCAGCCGCTGCGTCAAGAACATCCGCATCAGCGGCAGCGACGTCTCCTTCGACGTCGAGCTGGGCTACCCGGCGAAGAGCCAGATCGAAGGCTTGCGCGCGGCGGCGATTGCGCAACTGAAGACGATCCCCGGCATCGGCAACGTCAGCGCCAACGTGTTTTCGAAAGTGGTCACGCACGCGGTGCAGAAGGGCGTCAAACTGATCCCCGGGGTCAAGAACATCGTCGCCGTGGCGAGCGGCAAGGGCGGCGTCGGCAAGTCGACCACCGCCGTCAATCTGGCCCTGGCGCTGGCGGCGGAAGGCGCCACGGTGGGCCTGCTGGATGCGGATATCTATGGCCCCTCGCTGCCGCAGATGCTGGGCATCGCCGCCGGCCGGCCCGAGTCGGCCGACGGCAAGGGTCTCGAACCGATGGAGGCGCACGGCATCCAGGCGATGTCGATCGGCTTCCTGATCGATCCCGAGCAGCCCATGGTCTGGCGCGGCCCGATGGTGACCCAGGCCCTGACCCAGCTGCTGACCGAGACGCGCTGGCGCGACGTGGATTACCTGATCATCGACATGCCGCCCGGCACCGGCGACATCCAATTGACCCTGGCGCAGCAGGTGCCGGTGACCGGCGCCGTGATCGTCACCACGCCGCAGGATATTGCGCTGCTCGATGCCCGCAAGGGCCTCAAGATGTTCGAGAAGGTCGGCATCCCGATTCTCGGCGTGGTCGAGAACATGAGCATCCACATCTGTTCGAAGTGCGGTCACGCGGAGCACATTTTCGGTTCCGGCGGCGGCGACAAGATGGCCAAGGACTACGCGGTCGAAATGCTCGGCGCCTTGCCGCTCGACATGGCGATCCGGCTGCAGATGGACGGCGGCAAGCCGACCGTCGAAGCCGACCCGGAAGGTCCGGCGACGCAGATTTACAAGACCATCGCGCGCCGCATTGCGGTGAAGATCGCCGAGAAGGCCAAGGACCACACCAGCAAGTTCCCCAGCATCGTGGTGCAGAACACCTAGGCATTTCCGCGTCCGCGCCGTGCGCGGCGCGGATTGCCGCCAGGTGTCGGCCCCGCTCCGTTCCATGCAATTGCCGCATTGATCGGCCGCTTCGGAGGCCGGGCATGAGTCGAGAGTTGACTAGAATTATATTCTAGAATACTGTTCTAGTCATGGCGACGCCCGCTGACACTGTCGAACTGGAGCTGCCGGTCGATCGCAAATCGGCGATCCTGGCGTCCGCCCTCGCGGTTTTTTCCGAGAAGGGCATCGCGGCGACCACGATCGAAGACATCCGGGCGCGCAGTCAGGCGTCGGTCGGCAGCATCTATCACCATTTCGGCACCAAGGAGGGCATCGCCGCCGCCCTGTTCGGCCAGGGTCTCGACGACTACTGGGTGCAGCTCTTGGCTGCGGCAGAAAACCAGCCGACGGCCGAACGCACCATCCACGGACTGATTGAGGCGCACATCCACTGGATCACCGCCAAGCCGGATATGGCGCGTTTCCTTTTCTCGCGCCGGCAGGCGGTCGGCCCGGCCTACGACCCGGCCATCCGGGCGCGCACGGCCGGGCATTTCAAGGCGGTGTTCGCCCTGCTCAAACCCTGGTTCAAGCAGGGCGTGCTGCGCCGCCTGCCGGCCGAACTGTATGTACCCCTGCTGATGGGGCCGGCCCAGGAATATTCGCGGCAGTGGCTCGCCGGTCGCGTCGAGCTCGACCCGCAGATCGTCATCGAGGAACTGAGCCGGGCCGCCTGGCTCGGTCTCGCCGTAACCAAGGAGTGATGCCTGACATGACCGCCACCCGTTTCGACCTGAAGTCCGACGACGGCCAGACGCTTGCGGCCTATTGCCATGAACCCGACCGGCCCTTGCGCGCTGGCATCGTGATCGCGCCGGCGATGGCCGTGCCCCAGGCCTTCTACGCCGATCACGCCGCCTTTCTGGCACGCCAGGGCTTTCGCGTCTGGACCTTCGACTACCGCGGCATCGCAGAATCCGCGCGGGGGTCGATGCGGCACTGCAAGGCCGACATTTCGGACTGGATCACGCGCGATTTCGATGCCGTGGTGCGGCACGCCACCGCCAGTCTCGATGGCCGGCCGCTGTTCGTCCTTGGTCATAGCCTCGGCGGTCAGGCCGCGCCCTTGTTGCCCTCGATCGCGAACGTCAGCGGCCTGGTCAACATAGCGGTCGGCA
>MHZX01000093.1:0-175 GCA_001828935.1 Rhodocyclales bacterium RIFCSPLOWO2_02_FULL_63_24 | reverse complement strand
GCCACAACCAGCCCCGAGTGAAACGCACCGCGCCGCTGCTCTGGTATGTGCTGGCGCCGCTGCTGTGTCCCTTGTTTGGCTATTTCCCGGGTGTGCGCATCGGCATCATCGGCGACATTCCGCGTCGGGCCTTGTTTCAGTGGCGCCGCTGGTGCTTGGCACACGAATATCTTTT
>MHZX01000092.1:135821-200182 GCA_001828935.1 Rhodocyclales bacterium RIFCSPLOWO2_02_FULL_63_24 | reverse complement strand
TCGTTGTGTTGGTGTCGTCCTTCAACTGGCCGAAAATGCCCTGGTAATCAGCTTCGATCTTTTGCGTCAGGTCGCCCGCGGCGACCAACTGCAGTACGCGCGCCACGTCGGACAGACCGGTCTGGGTGACTTCCGACAACTGGTTGAGGCCTTCGGACAGTTGCTTGAAGAAGCCTTCCTTGCCTTCCAGGCTGAGCCGCGTCACGAAGTCGCCACGCAGCGCGCCTTCGACGATGTTCGCCACTTCCTGCTCAACCCGGATTTCATTGGTCCGGTCGAGCCATTCGGCGACCGCGCCCAAGCGCTCGTTGCGATCGTTGATCACCGGGCTGGCGCTCACCCGCAGGTGACGTCCGCCGATTTCCAGGTTGGCGACGTAGGTGCTGGTGAAGGTCGACAGCAGTTTGGCCTGGTGCGCCGGGTTCTTGTGGAAGGTGTCGATATTCACTCCCACCATGTGCTCCGCATCAAAATTCGGCAGCTGCTGCCGGATCGCCGATTCCGCCCCCTTCAGTATCCCCTGCACCGATTTGTTGGCGTAGATGACCGTCCGCTCATTGTTCGCGATCATCACCCCCGTGCTCACGTTGTCCAGCGCAATCTTGATGCGCGTCATCTCGTCCGCTTGGCGCCTGGATTCGGAAAGCTCGAATCCCATCCGGGTTTGCAGTACTTGCAAGCCCTGCAGCACCTTGCCCATCTCGTCACTGTGCGTGATATCGATGCTGTTCGAGTAGTTGCCCTGCACGATATTGCCGAAGGTATCGAGAATCTCGTCCATCGGCCGGCGCAGCGAGCGCACCAGGGCCGTAGTGGCGGCAATGCCGATCGCCACCAGCAGCGCCAGCACCACCAGCTGGATGGTACGGGTTTGCTCATAGCTGACGCGCGCCTCATTCATCTGCAGTTCGGCCTGCTGGCCCAGATACTTGAACAGGACGTCGGCCTTGCCGCCGGCCAGGTTGTAGCTGGGATTCACCTTCTCCAGAAGCAGCAGGTTGGCTTCGTTGAAGGCACCGTCGAGCAGGGCCTTGCGGGCCGGCAGCAGGCCTTCCTGGACGAACTTCTTGCGCAATTCTGCATACTCGTCCGCCATCTTCTGATGTTCCGGACCGATGATGTGTTGCTGATAGGCCTTCCACAGTTCGGTGATCTCGGCAATATTCTTTTCTACCGTATCCGCATGCAGCGTCAGCGGGTGATCGTGCAGTTTCGCGTAGGCACCGTTTGGATCGTGCTGCAGACCGAGCAGGATCTGCGCGCGGTTGTCGGCCATCAGTTTGCCGATCCGGCCGATGATGCGAACCGGCTCCAGACGTTTCTCGTAGAGCGATTGCACCGATTCCTGGGTCCGGCTCAAGGCCGACAGGCCGAATCCGACTGCCGCCGCCACCAGCACACCGAGAAGGGCAAGCGTGCCGCCGATGCGCACCGTCAGGTTGAGGTTGGCGAACATGCCGCCGCCGCTACCTTTGACTGCCTGGCCGAAGTGAATCTGCAGATTGCCCTGTTGCTTGTTGCGGAACAGCTTGTAAACGCTTTCCAGCTGAGCGATCTTGTCCGTCGGCACCTTGCGTCGCACCGACAGGTAGCCAACGATCTGGCCGCGCTCCATCAGGGGGGCGACATTGGCCAGAACCCAGTAGTAGTCGCCATTCTTGCAGCGATTCTTGACATAGCCGGTCCACGGCCGCCCGGCCTTCAAGGTGCGCCACAAATCCTCGAAAGCTTCCACCGGCATGTCGGGATGGCGCACGATGTTGTGGGGCTGGCCCAGGAGTTCCGCTTCGCTGAATCCGCTGATATCCAGGAAATCCCGATTGATATAGGTGATCTGGCCCTTGAGGTCGGTCCTGGAAACGATTACCTGATCGTCGCGCAGAACGACTTCGTTTTGTGTCACGGGCAGATTGCTTCTCATTGTCTTGGCTCCTCTGGGGACGACGGCTTATTGCGCATTCTGGGCTGCATCAACCAATGCCATCTCATGCGACAACATCAGGCGCTCGATATCGACCACAATCAGCATGCGCTCGCCGAGGGTACATAGCCCATTGATGTACTTGGTATCGACCGTCGCGGCGAACTCGGGCGCCGGTCGAATCTGCTCCTGCTTGAGCATGGTCACGTCGGAGACGCTATCGACCACGATGCCAACCACGCGGGAGCCGATGTTGAGAATGATGACCACCGTGAAAGGCGTGTAGTCGGCCTTGCCGACATTGAACTTGATGCGCAGATCGACGATCGGCACGATGGTGCCGCGCAGGTTGATCACGCCCTTGAGGAAATTGGGGGCATTGGCGATCGTGGTCGGCGCTTCATAGCCACGGATCTCCTGTACCTTGAGAATGTCTATTGCATACTCTTCCGGCCCCAAGGTGTAAGTAAGATATTCTTGGGCATAGCCGCCCTCGTCGTCAGCGTCCTTGCCCCTGCCTGCATGTTCCTGAACCATCATTCGCTCCTCGCTCCCTATTTCAACAGTGCTGCGCTGTGCGCGCCGGGAATTCCGCTCGCGGGCCGCCGTCAGGCTGCCGCCGGCAGGGCGCTTTTCGCCATCTGCACCAGCGCTGCCACATCAAGAATCAGGGCGACATGGCCGTCGCCCATGATCGTCGCACCCGATATGCCGGGAACTTTGCGGTAGTTCGACTCCAGACTCTTGATCACCACCTGGTGCTGGCCGACCAGGGCATCGATGAACAGCGCCGCCTTTACGCCATCGGCTTCGAGCACCACCATGATTCCCTCGTCGAGCCGCGTGACCGTGCCGGGAATCCGGAAGATTTCGTATAGCGCCACCACCGGCAGGTATTCGCCGCGCACCTGGATCAGCCGCTCCACGCCCGATACGCTTTTTATCATTGCGCGTTCGGCTTGCAACGACTCGATCACATAGCCGAGCGGGATGATGTAGGTTTCCTTGCCCGCGGCGACCGACATGCCGTCGAGGATTGCCAGCGTAAGCGGCAGGCGCACGGTCATGCGGGTGCCGATCCCGATCATCGATTCGATTTCGACCCGGCCGCCCATGGCAGTGATGTTGCGCTTGACCACATCCATGCCGACGCCGCGCCCGGAAACTTCGGTAACCACATCCGCAGTCGAAAAGCCGGGCTCGAAAATCAGCAGCCAGACTTCGTTGTCGGTCATCTGATCGTGCACCGGCAGACCCTTTTCCCGCGCCTTGGCAAGAATTCTCTGGCGGTTGAGCCCGGCGCCGTCGTCCCCCACCTCGATCACGATATTGCCGCTCTGGTGGTAGGCCTTGAGCGTGATGGTGCCAACCGGCGATTTGCCTTTGGCGATGCGCTCTTCGGGCATCTCGACGCCGTGGTCGAGGCTGTTGCGCACTAGGTGGGTCAGCGGATCGCTGATGCGCTCGATCAGGCTCTTGTCGAGTTCAGTCCCTTCACCCGTGGTCTTGAGTTCGATCTGCTTGCCCAGCTTCTGCGCCAGATCGCGCACCACCCGCGGAAAGCGCGAGAACACCACCGAAATCGGCATCATGCGGATCGACATCACCGATTCCTGCATGTCGCGCGTATTGCGCTCCAACTGTGCCAGTCCATTGTGCAGCCGCTCGAACTGCACCGGATCAAGCGCGGACGCGGACTGCGCAAGCATGGCCTGGGTAATCACCAGTTCGCCGATCAGGTTGATCAGTTGGTCGACCTTGTCTACATCGACGCGAATCGAGGATTCAGCCCCGGCCGGGGGCTTGGGCGCCGAACGTTTCGCCGCTCCGGCTTTCGCTGACAACGCAACTACTTCCGGATTGACCGCCGCCGCGACCGGCGTCGCGCTGTCCGGCGCGGCGGCGACCGGAGCCGGTACATCGACGAAGAAACCAAAACCATCGCCTTCGCTTCCCGCCACGGCCGCAAGAGTCGGCGCCGGCGACACGGCATCGGCTGCGGCCGGCGCGGGTGGATCGACAAAAAATCCGTAGGCATCTTCGGCGGCAGGCACGACGGCCGGCACTACAGCCTGTGCCACCTCCGTCCCGGGTCCCGCTGCGTCGCTGAACAATCCCCAGGAATCGTCGGCATCGGCCTTTGCCGGAGCAGGCACGTCGTCAAAAAAACCATAGGCGCCGGCGCTGTCGTCCGTAACCCGCGCCAATGAGCCCACCGATCCGACGCGAATGCTGTCGCTGCGAGCGACGAAGTCAAGCAGACCGCGCACGATATCCGCATCCGCCCCTGCACCAAGGCGCAAACTCCACGGCGCGTCGACCGAGTTCGGCCGACTGATCGTCGTCACAGGCCAGCGCCGCCCCAACTCAGCAACCAGATTCTCTACCGCCTGGGCAGCCGCTTCGGCATCCATATCGAGTACGAAGCTGACTTCCAGTTCCGCTGGCGACACATCGCTGGCTGGCGCCACAACCGCCATCGCAGGCGCTGACTCGGATGCCATGGCCGGAGTCGATGCAGGCGCGTTTGCCGTCAACTCGGAAAGGCGCTTGCACATCCGCTCAACCTGCGATGAATCCGCCTCGCCGTCGCCACGATGAGCGGCCAGGAGTTCCTTCAACACGTCGCCAGCATCCAGAAAAGCGTCGATCATCTCCGGACGCAGCGTTAGCTCTCCCTTGCGAATGCGATCGAGCAGATTTTCAAGGACATGAGTGACTTCGGCCAGATCGGTAAATCCGAAAGTACCCGCCGAGCCCTTGATCGAATGTGCGGCGCGAAAAATGGCATTCAACTGCTCGGCGTCGGGATCGCTGATATCCAGCTCCAGCAGCAGCGATTCCATGCTCTCCAGGTGTTCCTGAGCTTCCTCGAAGAACACCTGATAAAACTGGCTCATGTCAATCGACATGGCACCTCCTGGTCACGGTCCGTTTGTCTTAACCAATGACCTTCTTCACTACTTCGATCAGCTTTTGGGGATCGAAGGGCTTGACCAACCAGCCCGTCGCTCCGGCCGCCCTGCCCTGGGCCTTCATGGCGTCGGACGACTCCGTGGTCAACATCAGGATCGGCGTGGTCTTGTACTGAGCCAGGGTGCGCAGACTCCTGACCAGCGTCAGTCCGTCCATGCGCGGCATGTTTTGATCGGTGAGGATCAGATTGAAGCTTTTTGACTTGGCTTTTTCCAGACCATCCATGCCATCGACGGCTTCAACCACCTCATAGCCGGAACTTTTCAGGGTAAAGGCGACCATTTGGCGAATGGAAGCGGAATCATCGACAGCAAGAACGGTTTTGGACATACGAAAACTCCCTAAAGGCACGGGCAGCAGATTAACTTAAAACAATTCGATTCCGCCCTGATTCAATTCTTTCTGGCTGACCGGACTATTCGCAGTCACTTGCGCCATGTCCTTCAATCGCTCCGAGACACGGTGGGTTTCGGACTGCAACGATCGCAAGGCATCCGTCGCATTCACGGTCGCGGAGTCACGCTTCAGGGTCTGCGCCAACTCGCCCAAATGCCGCGACACATCGTCGATGGCGTCGACCCGTCGGCCGACATGGCCAAGCAATTGGGACACGATGTCCTGGAATTGCAAGGCCGTAATCGCGGCCCCGACCTGGACGTCGACATCGTCGGCGATACCACCAAGCTGCCCCAGGGCGACCATGCGCGCCTGGTTCTGCCCATCCATGGTGGCTATGATTTCCTCGACGCGCTTTTTCGACTCGAAGGCAAACCCGAGATCCTGGCTGGCCATACGCTGAATGGCCGATTCCGTTTGCTGCACGGTGACCTGCATGTTCTGGATCACCTTGTTGATCTGCTGGCTGAATTGCGTGGTGCGCCCAGAAAGATCGCGGACTTCGTCCGCCACCACGGCGAAACCGCGCCCCGCTTCCCCGGCGCGCGCCGCCTCGATCGCCGCGTTCAGCGCCAGCAGGTTGGTCTGCTTGGCAATCGCGCCGATCTCGGACAAGATCGACTGAACATCCTGGGTGCGCGCCGCGATGTTCTCGGTCAATTCAACCAGTTCCATACCCAGCTTGCTGTTGCCGACGATGCTGTCGACTACTCGCTGCATGACCAGCGAGGTGTCTTTCACGAAATTGTCGAACTGTCGGGCACTTTTCTCGCTGTCGGTGCCCGCCGCGACCGAAACCGTGACGTCACGCTGCCGTCGGGTATGTTCGTGCATGCTGTGAAAGCTGTTGGTCAGGCTGACGATGGCCTCCGACAACAAGCCATGCACCTGGCCGAGTTCGCCCCGCACATTGTCGAGCTGGCGCGAAAACTGGCTAGAACACTCATCCAGCAGGTGATGGAATTCGTCCAGCAAAGCCTGCTCTTCGCTTCGCTTGCGCTGCTCATCCGCGGCGCCATGCGTGCCGCCTCCCTTCGCCGACAGGGTCGCAATGACCTGCCAGCCGACTCCGACCAGGATCAGCGCGCCCCATATCGGCAGCCCCAGGTTCGCGTCTGAGGCAAACGACGCACCGGCGCCGACCAGAGCAATCCAGCCCAGGCCGAACCAAAGATTCCTGTTGAAGAAATTCATATTGAGTAAATTTTCTCGTGTTTATCGCCCCGCCGCAGCGGCAGGAGCGGCGATGATGCCTTTTGCATCAACGCCCGGTGCGTCCTCGCCGTCCATTTGCCGGCCGTCGGCGAGGATCGCCTCCTCGGTGCGCTTGTTCATGACGATGATGCTGATGCGGCGATTGTTAGGGCTGTATGGCTCCTGCTTGTCGTACAGCACGGTCGAGGCGAGGCCGACGACGCGCATGATCTTGGCGTCATCCATACCGCCGGCGACCATTTCGCGCCGCGACGCGTTGGCGCGGTTGGTCGACAACTCCCAGTTGCCGAAACCCCGGTCGCCGCCGGCGTAAGGCTGGGCATCGGTATGGCCAGAAAGGCTGATGCGGTTCTCGACCTTGTTCAGCGCCAAGCCGATTTCCCTCAAAATGACCCGCGTATAAGGCTTGACATCGGAACTTGCCGAATCGAACATCGGGCGGTTTTTTTCGTCCACGATCTGGATGCGCAATCCCTCCGTGGTGAGGTCGAGCAGCAACTGGTTCCTGAACTGGCTGAGTGCGGGGCTGGAATTGATCAGCGCCTCCAGTTCGCCCTTCAGGCTTTCCAGCCTGGTCTGCTCGACCTTCTCGAAATCGGCCTTGAGCCGCTGCAGATTGATGGTTTTCTTTTCCGCCTCGATGTCGCCCCTCTTGACCTGGCCGTGAGTCGACGTCAGGTCCCTGCCCCCTCCCGGAATCAGCGAGGAGGAATCGCCCGAACCCGAACCGCCGCCCATGGCCACCTTCAGCGGATTCTGGAAATATTCGGCGATACCGTTCAGGTCCCCCTGCGAAGTGGAGCCCAGCAGCCACATCAGCAGGAAAAAGGCCATCATCGCCGTAACGAAGTCGGCATAGGCGATCTTCCAGGCGCCACCGTGTGCCCCAGCGCCGCCCTTCTTGATCCTCTTGATGACGATTGGTTGCTGGGTGTCGTCACTCATCGTCGGTCGCTCGCATCATGGCACCGCCCTACTTGCCCTTGCGTGCCTTGAGGTCTTCTTCCAGTTCGAGGAAGGATGGCCGGTCGCCCGAGTACAGTACCTTGCGGCCGAACTCTACCGCCACCTGGGGCGCATAACCATTCATGCTGGCGAGCAGCACGGATTTGATGACCTGAAAGATCTTTCCTTCTTCCTCGCACTTTTGCTCCAACTGGCCTGCAATCGGCGCCACGAAGCCATAAGAGACCAGAATGCCGAGGAAGGTGCCGACCAGCGCCCCACCGATCATTTTGCCGAGCACGGCCGGCGGCTGGCCCACCGACCCCATGACGTTCACCACGCCCATCACGGCGACGATGATGCCGAACGCCGGAACCGCATCCGCCAGCTTCGACATCACATGCGCCGGGACGTGAGCCTCCTGGTGATGCGTTTCGATTTCGATGTCCATCAGATTCTCGATTTCGAAGGCATTCAGGTTGCCGCCCACCATCATTCGCAGGTAGTCGCAGATGAACTCCATGACATGATGATCGTTCTGAATGACGGGATACTTGGCGAAGATTGCGCTGCCTTCCGGATTTTCGATGTCGCCCTCGACCGACATCAGACCTTCCTTGCGCACCTTGGAGAGTATTTCGTAGAGCATGGCCAGCAAGTCCATGTAGAGCACCTTGTTGAGGTGCGAACTCTTCAGCACTCCAGGAACGGCCTTGAGGGTTGCGCTGATCGCCTTTTTTCCATTGCCAGCGATGAAGCCACCAATTGTGAGGCCGACGATCGCCAGATACTCCATGGGCACGAACAATGCGGCCAGACTGCCATGGACTGCATAAGTGCCGACAGAGGCCAACAGGACGATCACGTACCCAACGATCAGTAACATCTTTTACTCTACCCTGAGCTGTTGTTTTTCCGGCGAAACATTGCGTCGACGGGCTCGCTTGAAATGCAATCATAACGGCAAACCGTAGGCTCGCGGCAATGAAAACGAAGTTTCACTTCGGACTGATTCCCCGCTCTGCATCTTGCATCGACCAAAGCTGACAGTAGCTGTCGACGCGGACTTTGGTCTGAGCGAAAGCGGCATCGGGCATGCAATAAAACAAAACGCGCTCCTCCGGCATGCCGGAGGAGCGCGTTGGCTAGTGCCGAGCACTAGCGGACGATCAGATTTTCGGGACTCTTAGGCAGCGGCAATTGCCGCGCTCGCGGCCGCTTCGGCGGCGCGGCGCGTCTTGCCGGCGCGCGCCGGCATGTGACACAAGCCGCAAACATAGCCACGGGTCGGATCGTAGGCATGGGCAACAAATTCGCCGCCGCACTCGCGACAGGTGGCCATCTGCAGCATGTTCGCATCAAAAAACCGCACCATGGTCCACGCCCGTGTCAGCGAAAGCACGGTATCCATGCCGCCACGCTTGATCTGGTCGAGGTACATCCGGTACGACTTGATGATCAACTCAAGTCCCGACAGCTTGGTGTGCGACTTGAGAAAACGGTAGTAGGCCATGAACAGCGAAGCATGAATGTTCGGCTGCCAGGTCATGAACCAGTCCGTCGAGAATGGCAGCATGCCTTTCGGCGGCGACTCGTGGCGCACTTCCTTGTAGAGCTTGAGCAGCCGCTCGCGGGAAAGATTCGTCTCGGCCTCCAGCAACTGCAGGCGGGCGCCGAGTTCGATCAACTCGATTGCCAGACCAATATCTTTTGCTTCAATGATGACAGACTTGTTGCGCATGTAGACCTCCGCAGCGTGACGCTAGACGTTGAATGACGGCCTTCTCAGGCCATCGTCGCAACCGGCCTGCCGGCAGCCAGAATCGCCGCATGCAGATGCCCGACGCCGCGATCACGTTCGTGATTGGCAAGAAGATCAAGCAACAGGGTGTCGTCAAAACGGAAGTTGCACAGCAACATGTCCGAACTGGCCATTTTCAGAACCTGGCCCGGCGTGAGGCGCCCCAGCACATCCGCAATCTCTTCACTGATCCCCAGACGAAAAATGGCCGCTTCGCGATCGGAACGGACCATGTTCTGCGCCAGCATCAGATAGGAGAGATTGACTTCCTTTATGTCATTGTAGGTGTCAGTCGATTTCATCATGTACTCCTTGTGAGCGCCGGTCAGGCCCGAATTGGAGCCCAAATCACGGCAGGTACATGATCACACAGGGCATGACAAGAAGGAAATCAATGGAAAAACCAATCTGTTGTAAGAATTAGATAGAGCATCTTTGTAAGAAAAAACCTTACAAAGATATGATAACAGATTGTTTAATATGCTATTTCAGACACGAAACTCCTGCCAAAAGGCCTTCCAGAGCCTTTGCATCCATCGGGCGCCCGAAGAAATAGCCCTGAAACCGGTCGCAGCCTTCGGCCTGGAGAAAGCGGGCCTGCGCTTCGGTCTCCACACCCTCAGCCACGGTGCCAAGTTTCAGGGAGCGGGCCAGTGCAATTATGGCACGTGTAATTGCAGCATCTTCCCCGGCATCAGGCAGATCATAAACAAATGATTTGTCGATCTTCAACACGTCGATAGGAAAGCGCTTGAGATAGGACAGCGAGGAATAGCCGGTCCCGAAATCATCCACGGAAATGCGCAGCCCCATGTTCTTCAAGGCTCGCAACATGCCGACCGCTGAACCGGCATCGTGCATCAGCACCGATTCGGTAATTTCGAGCTGGAGATTGCCGGGCTGAAATCCGGTTTCATGCAGGACGCGACTGACAACTTCCAAGGTTCGCGGCTGCGCGAACTGGACGGCCGACACATTGACCGAAACATAAATATCGAAGCCCGCTTCCTGCCAGACGCGTCCCTGGCTGCAGGCGGCCTGCAGCACCCATTCGCCGATTCCGACGATGATTCCAGACTCGTCGGCCACGGGGATGAAATGATCCGGTGCAATCAGGCCGCGCTCCGGATGCCGCCAGCGCAACAATGCTTCGACGCCCACCAGGCTTCCAGTGGCCGCATCGACGCAAGGCTGATACTCGAGAAACAGTTCGTCTCGTTCGATGGCGTGACGCAAGTCGGCCTCCATCGCCAGCCGTTCTCCGGAATGCGCGTTCATGACGCGCTGATAATATTGAAGGGTATTGCCCCCCAGCTTTTTGGCATGGGTCACCGCAGTCTCGGCGTTCATCAACAGTGCGGTGGGCTCGATGCCATCATCGGGCAACAACGCAATACCCAGACTGGCCGTCACGAACAGCTCGATGCCGTCCTTATCGAAGGGGGCATCGAAACAACTGCGGATCGTTTGCGTCACGCCATCCAGCACGCTCCGGTCCACCGGCCCGGCGAGGAACACTGCGAATGCGTCGCCCGCCAGCCGTGCCAGCAAGGCCGCTTCCGGCAAGCTCTTGCTCAGACGAGCCGAAAGCTGGCGCAGGATATCGTTGCCTGTCTCGAATCCGAACGACGAATTGATGCGCAGGAAGCGGTCGAGATCAAGGCAGATTACGGCCCCGACAGGAATCTTTCCCTCGCCCTGGGCCTGCGCCACTGCCTCTTGCACCGTGCTGCAGAACAGGGCGTGATTGGGCAGGTTGGACAAGGGATCGAACAGCGCAAGCTCACGAATGCGGGTATCCGCCTGCCGCGCAACATGGCGCGCCGAAGCATTCTTCAATTCGCGCTCGATGACTGGTACAAGACGACCGTAGTTGCCTTTCTCGACATAGTCCTGGACGCCCTCGTCCATCGCCGCAAATGCCTGCTTGTCGGAAATACATCCTGAATAGATGATGAACGGCACATCCTTGCCCGCCTGCTGCACAACCTTCAGCGCCGCGCCGGAATCGAACCCCGGCATGTTGTGATCGCAAAGAATGATGTCCCAATCCGCACGGGCAAGCGCGGCAGCCATGTCGCGCTGACTATCGACGCGCTCCCAACTCAGGGCCAAGCCGCGCGAGCGCAATTCGGAATACAGCAGAAAGGCTTCGTCCTCGGAATCCTCGACCACCAGCATGCGTATCTGATCCGACACCCCTATCCCCTTGCAAGGAGACGACGCTGGTCTGGACGTGCGTGCCGCTGCGACAGATGGCACGCCTCAGTCGCAGACCTCTCGGGCAACGACATGCCGTCCGCCCCTGAGATTTGCTCCAGGCGACCGGGCTCGGCAGGGTTCGCCGACGGTTGGAAAGGCTCGCGAATCATCTCGCAACTTATATCACCATATTCGTAGCGTGGGCAATGTCGAATGCCCTCTGGCACGCTAAAATAAACTATGGATCCGGCGATGAATTTTTGCAGCGTCTGCGGCGCACCCGTCACGCTGAAGGTCCCTCCAGGCGACTCCCTGCCGCGCCACGTATGCGATGTCTGTGGGGTGATTCATTACCGCAATCCGCGGCTGGTGGTCGGGGCATTGCCGGAATGGGAAGATCGTGTGCTGCTATGCCGGCGGGCCATCGAACCTCGCCATGGCAAGTGGACCTTGCCGGCCGGCTTCATGGAGAATGGCGAATCGGTGGCCGAGGCGGCATTGCGTGAAACCCTGGAAGAAGCCTGCGCCCGTATCGAACTGGGCGAGATGTATACGCTGATCAGCGTGCCGCACATTCATCAGGTGCATGTCATCTATCGCTCGCGCCTGCTGGATCTCGAATTCGCCCCGGGGGTGGAAACACTGGAATTGAGATTGTTTCGGGAGGAAGAGATCCCCTGGGACGAAATTGCCTTTCGCACCATCGCCATCACGCTGAAACACTACTTCGCGGATCGTCGGGCGGGGCACTATCGCTTCCATACCGAAGACCTGACGACAATGCCGCGGCAGGCGCCGCGCTGAGCTACTCAGCCTCCAGGTTGAACACCACCGGCAACACCACGGCGAAGGCCTTGCCGCGCAGACTATCCGGCAGCCGGGCGCGCAGGGCGCCGGCATCGATCATGACCAAGGCAGCGCGATCCAGCATTTCGCGGCCGCTTGAACGTGCGACCGTCACCGCGCGTGGTCGCCCATCGCTGCCGACTTCGACGCGGATGTCGGCACTTCCCTCCCAGCCCGAAGCCATCGCCTGCGACGGATAGCGCTTGAAACGTCGCGCCTGGGTCGCCACCGCCAGACGATAGCCCCGCAAGCCATCTGCGGCTTCTCCGGAGGCGCTGGCTTCCGTCACCAGCGCGTCGCTGATCGATCCAGTCGCCAATGCCGGCGTCGGCGCGGGGATTGCCGCCGCCGTGCCGGCCGAATCGGGCGCCGACTTCAAAACCGGGTCGGCCGGCAACACCAGCGTTTGCGGAACCGAATCGGGTTTGGGCCGCTCCAATGACGAGGATGCGCGCGTCGGCGCGGCTGGTTTGGGAGTCGGCGCCGGCGGTACGGCGTGCGGCGGCATGGATGGCGCCGCCTTCGTCGCAAGTAGCGATGGTTTATGCAGAGTCGCCAGCAGAACCGAATGCGTATCCTTTGTCAGGACGCGCAAAGCGCCCAGCCAGAGTACCAACAGGTGAAGCACCAGCGAGGCGGCGAGGGCGTAGCGCAACCGGCGCAAGGCTAATGCCCTCATTTCCAAGCTATGAAAAGTCATTGCGCTCTGCTAAATTCTTGCCAAGACGGGATTCTATAGAGATGAGTAGCCATCCGCTGATCCTTACCCTCGACCAGCACGGTGTTCCCCACCGCTGGGTGAGTTGGCAGCACGCCTGCATTTACGTCGCACGCGACCTTGTGGCGTGGGATGCGGGGGATACTCACTTCATTTTCTACGGCGGCACCAACCGTGTCACCGGCGAACGCTCCGAACTCGCCACCAGCAGCATCATTGCCATTCGCGGCAAGGCGCTGTCGGGCAAGTCGCTGCACCCCACCCCGCCGCTGTCCAACCGCGAGTTGTTTCATCGCGACCGGCACATCTGCGCCTATTGCGCCCGGGAGTTTTCCTCGCAACGGCTCACCCGCGACCATGTCCTGCCGGTTTCCCAGGGCGGACGCGACACCTGGATGAATGTAGTCACCGCCTGTCGCCACTGCAACCAGACCAAGAGCGGCCGTACCCCCGAACAGGCGCGCATGGAACTGGTCTATGCACCCTATGTGCCGAACAAGGCCGAATACCTGATCCTCTGCAATCGCAACATCCTGGCCGACCAGATGGACTTCCTGGCCCGCCACGTGCCATCGCAAAGCCGCGTGCGCGTTTAACGTAAAAGTCGCGTCAGCGACTCTCGCCGCTCCCCTCACCCCTTGCGAGGCGAAGGCGGGGTTTCGCGAAGCATGCTTCGCGCCGCCTGAGCCGGCAGGCTGTGCAAAGCCAGCCTTGAGCCGCGCTGCGGATGGGAGGGGGTGGGCTCACTTGCCAGCTTGAGCCACTACGACGTCAACGTGTTTCATGATGCGGCGCCGTTCATCGAAGCCATGAGCGTTAGGAGCGAGAAAAGCCGAAGCGTAGGCGGCTCGCGGTATCATCCGCCGTCATGACGGATAGCCATGACAGCAGGTTTCCCGCAAAGCCGTTTCAGCCGCGCTGCCTGGTCATCGACCTCGAAGTCGGCAAGAAGAATGGGCGCCTCCAGCAAATCGGCGCGCTGCGCGCCGATACCGAAGAGCGCCTGCACTGGCGCGGCGGCGACCCCGCCGTCGGCCTCGACCGGCTCGATGCGCTGGCCGACGGCGCGGCCTTCGTGCTCGGCCACAACATCATCGGCTTCGATCTGCCGCAGCTTGCCTCCTTGCGCCCCGGACTGCGGCTGCTCAGGCTGCCTGCCGTTGACACGCTGCGCCTCAATCCGCTCGCCTTTCCGCGCAATCCCTACCATCACCTGGTCAAACACTATCAGGACGGTCCCCTCGCCAGCGGCTATCGAAACGACCCGCTAAAGGATGCGGAACTCGCGCTGAGCCTCTTTCGCGACCAGCAGGACGCGCTGCACGCACTCAATACTGAAGCCCCACGGCGACTGGCCGCCTGGCACTGGCTGACGACCCAGGACGACACGGTGGGCGGCATGAACCGCTTTTTCATGACGCTGCGCGACAGCCCGCGACCCGCGCGCGCCGAGGCACGCGCTGCAATCCTCGCCTGCCTCGACGGGCAAAGCTGTCAGACGCAGCGCGACGAGGTGCTGAAAGCCGCCGAAAGCGACGGCTGGCCACTGGTCTACGCCCTGGCCTGGCTGTCGGTAGCCGGCGGCAACTCGGTGATGCCGCCGTGGGTGCGCCACCAGTTTCCGGCCGCGGGCGAGATCGTCCGCCGGCTGCGCGACACCGCCTGCACCGACCCGGCCTGCGACTGGTGCCGGCAGAATCACGATGCCCGCAAGGCACTACGGCACTGGTTCGGCTTTGCCGATTTCCGTCCGGAACCGGCGGATGCCGCTGGCCATCCCTTGCAACAGGTTATTGTCGAGTCCGCCATGGCCGGTCGCCACGTACTCGGCATCCTGCCCACCGGCACCGGCAAGTCGGTGTGCTACCAGATTCCGGCGCTCTCCCGCTTCGACAAGACGGGAGCGCTCACCGTGGTCATCTCACCCCTGGTGGCGCTGATGGCCGACCAGGTCGCCGGATTGATGGCGAAGAACATTCATTCCTGCGCGGCCCTGAACGGCCTGCTGTCGATGCCCGAACGCGCCGACGTGCTCGACCGCGTGCGTCTCGGCGACATCGGCATCCTGATCGTTTCGCCCGAGCAACTGCGCAACCGCGCGCTGCGGCGCGTGCTGGAGCAGCGCGAGATCGGTGCCTGGGTACTCGACGAAGCACATTGCATTTCAAAATGGGGCCACGACTTCCGCCCGGACTACCGCTATGTCGCCCGCTTCATTCGGGAGAAGGCGGGAGGGGGTTCGATACCGCCCGTACTCTGCCTCACCGCCACAGCCAAGCCGGACGTGGTAGCGGACATACTGGGTCATTTCCGCGACAAGGTCGGCATCGAACTGGAATGTTTGGATGGCGGCGCTACCCGCAGCAATCTCGATTTTGTCGTTGCGCAAACGACACCGGCGGCAAAATTCGACGACGTCGCGCGCTGGATCGAGATGGAACTGCCGCCGCAAGTTGCCGGTGGTGCCATCGTCTATTGCGCAACGCGGCGGCAGACCGAGGAGGTCGCCGCCTTCCTGCGCCACAAGGGCCTCGCGGCGGATCGGTTTCACGCCAAGCTGCCGCCGGAAACCAAGAAGAACGTGCAGGAGCGTTTCATCGGCGGCGAGTTGCGGGTGATCGCCGCGACCAATGCCTTCGGCATGGGTATCGACAAACCCGATGTACGCCTGGTGATTCATGCCGATATTCCCGGCTCGCTGGAAAACTATCTGCAGGAAGCCGGCCGCGCCGGACGTGACCGCAACAACGCGCGCTGCGTGCTGCTGTACACAGCGGAGGACGTCGAACGGCAGTTCGGCATGTCGGCGCGTTCGCGGCTGACGCAGAAGGAAATCCGCGCCATCCTCAAGGCGCTGCGCAATCTCGACAGCAAGCGGCGCAAGGAAGGAAAGTCCGGCGACGAGGTGATCGCGACGCCCGGCGAAATTCTGGCCGAAGACGAAGACGCCGGCTTCGAGCGCGATTCGGCCACGGACGACACGCGCGTGCGAAGCGCGATTTCCTGGCTGGAAGAGGCCGCCCTGCTTTCCCGCGAGGAAAACCGTGTCCAGATTTTTCCCTCCTCGCTGCGCGTCGCCTCGGTTCAGGAGGCTCGCGACAAACTCATCGCCAAGACCATCCCCGACGAGTACAAGCGACAGCTCGTCGCCATCGTCGACGCGCTGATCGCCGCCGATGCCGACGAGGGCATTTCCACGGACGAATTGATGGGCGTCGCGAAACTCTCCGCGGCCCGGTTGCGGCAGGCCTTTGCCGATCTCGAAGCGCTCGGTCTGGCCAGCAACGACACGGCGCTCACCGCCTATGTGCATGTGGGCATCAAGAACGCCTCTCACGATCACCTCGAACACGCCGCCCAACTCGAGGACGCGCTGATCGCCGAACTGCGCGCGGCCGCGCCTGACCTGGGCAAGGGCGACGCCGCGCCGCTGCATCTGCGCCTTGCCTGCCAGCACCTCAAGAACGCCGGCCATGCCGGCGCGCTGCCGGAAACCTTGCATCGGCTGCTGAAGAGCCTGGCCGCCGACGGCCGCGACGAGGAAGGCGGCAGCGGCAGCCTCGGGCTGCGGCGGCTGGATGGCGAAAGCCTCCAGATCACCTTGCAGCGCGAATGGCCAATGCTGGAAAAGACCGCACGCCTTCGCCGCTCCGCCGCGCAAGGCGTGCTCGGCCACTTGCTGGCCAGCCTTCCGGCCGGCGCGCGCGGTGCCGATCTGCTGGCGGAAACCACGATGGGCAAGCTGGCGGATGCCATCGAATCCGACCTGGTGCTGAAAGCCGAAATCAGGAATCCGCAGAAACTTCTGGAACACGCGCTGCTGTGGTTGCACGAGCAGAACATCATCCGCCTCAACAAGGGGCTCGCCGTGTTCCGCCCCGCTATGACGATCCGGCTCGACAGGGACTGGAAGCGACAGTTCGGCCAGACCGATTTCGCGCCGCTCAGGCTTCATTACGAAGAGCAGGTGCTGCAAATCCACGTCATGGCCGAATACGTCCAACTCGGCCTCGAACGCATGGCCGACGCGCTGCACCTGGCGATGGACTATTTCAACCTGAGGCAGGACGAGTTTCTGCGCCGCTGGCTGCCGGGCCGCGACAAGGAGTTGCAGCGCCAGACCACGCCGGAGTCGTGGCGGGCGGTCGTCGAGTCGCTGGGCAACAAGGCGCAGCGCGACATCGTTGCCGACGAACGCGAAACCGCCAACGTGCTGGTGTTGGCCGGCCCCGGCTCGGGCAAAACGCGGGTGCTGGTGCATCGCATTGCCTGGCTGGTGCGTTGCCGCCGCGAAAATCCGCGCGGCATTCTGGCGCTGGCCTACAACCGCCACGCCGCGGCGCAGATCAGGCAACGGCTGCACGCACTGATCGGCGACGACGCGTGCGGCGTCATCGTGCTCACCGTGCATGCGCTGGCGATGCGGCTGACCGGCACCAGCTTCGCCGAACGAACCAACCAGGCGAATAGCATCGGCAATGACGATTTCTTTCGCAGCGTCCTGCTCGAAGCCACCGCGCTGCTCAAGGCCGGCGATCTGCCGGCCGATGATGCGGACGCGGGCAACGATGGCAACGCGATGCGCGAGCGGCTGCTGGGCGGCTTTCGCTGGATACTGGTCGATGAATACCAGGACATCGGCGCCGAACAGTACGAACTGATCGCCGCCATCGCCGGCCGCACGCGCCCCGATGACGAGCGGATCAACCTGCTCGCCGTCGGCGACGACGACCAAAACATCTATGCCTTTGCCGGGGCCTCGGTCGAGTTCATCGGCCGCTTCGAGGCCGACTACAAGGCCAAGCCGGCTTATCTGATCGACAACTACCGCTCCACGGCACACATCATCGCGGCCGCCAACGCCCTGATCGCGCCCTTGTCCGGCCGCATGAAAATCGCCCATCCCATCCGCATCGACCGACTGCGCGGCAAGGCGCCCGCCGGCGGCAACTGGCAGCAGCGCGACAAGGTCGGCCAGGGGCGTGTGCAGATCCTGCCGGCCGGCGCCAACGCATTGAGCCAGGCGATGGCGGTCATGGCGGAACTCGAACGCATGGCAGCGCTGGACCGCGACTGGGATTGGGCAGCGTGCGCCGTCATCGCACGGGAATGGAAATGGCTGGAGCCGGTGCGCAGCTATTGTGAGTGGCGCAGCATTCCGGTGCAGTTGGCCAGCGAAGAAGGCGGCCAGTTCTGGCGTCTGCGCGAAACCCAGGCGCTGCTCGACGGCATCGCCCAACGCGAATCGCCGCTACTCACCGCCGCACAACTGGAGGCATGGCTGCGCGATCACAGCGTTGCCGACAATCCCTACCACGCGCTGCTGGCCGAGGCG
Organism: Rhodocyclales bacterium RIFCSPLOWO2_02_FULL_63_24; assembly: GCA_001828935.1. Lineage (GTDB taxonomy): Bacteria > Pseudomonadota > Gammaproteobacteria > Burkholderiales > Rhodocyclaceae > Sulfuritalea. Next base: position 181,827 of record MHZX01000092.1, on the reverse strand, counting down.
CTGGCCGACTACGCACTGGAAACCGGGGATGCCGAACTCCCTGCCGCCCATTTCCGCGAATGGCTGGCCGAATGGGCGCGCGAAACGCGCCGCCGCCAGAGCGGATTGCTGCTGGTCACCGCGCATGGCGCCAAGGGACTGGAGTTCGACCACATCGCGGTGCTCGACGGCAACTGGCAGACCGGGCGCGACGAGAACCCGGCGGCCGTCACGCGCCTCTACTACGTGGCAATGACCCGTGCCAGAAAAACGCTCTGCCTTGCCCGCCTCGACGCGCCGCGTCACCCGCTGCTCGACGCCTTGGCAGACGGACCGCATCTGCTGCGCAGGACGCCCCTCGATCTGCCTCCTGCGCCGCCGGAACTCCGGCGTCGCCATGTCCGGCCATCGCTTGGGGAAATCGACCTAGGCTACGCCGGACGCAGGCCGGCGAATGACGCTATCCACGCCTCCATCGCCCGCCTGTCCTTCGCTTCGGCGCTGCGCCTTGAAACAACCGGCAAAGGCTGGCAATTGCTGGACGAGCAAGGCAAGGTGGTCGGCAAGATGGCGAGAGATTTCAGGCCGCCGGAAAACATGCAGTGCATCGACGCCCGCGTGCACTGCATCCACGTTCGCGACAAGTCGCAGTCCGACTGGGAAAAATACGGCGAGCCGCGCTGCCAGCGCTGGGAGCTCGTGGTGCCTGAATTCGTCTTTGCGCCCGCGGGCGGAGGATAATCGCGGCTGTACCTGAATCCGGCGCCGTCCCGCCAGCGCCGACTTTTGAAGTGCGCCGCCATGTCGATGAATTTCTCCGTTGTTCTTGAAGCCCTCAACCAGGCCTCGGCCTTCGAGTTGTTTCGCTTGCGCGTTGCGATCAACCGCAAGCTCGACGATCCGCAATGGACGCACGCCATCCGCTCGCGCCTGCATGTGGGGCAGGAAATCGACTACTTCAGCAGCACCGACAACACCGTCCGCCGCGCCCGCATTGACGAACTCAGGCGCAAGCAGGCGGCGGTGACCGATCTCGGCGACGGCCGCCGCTGGCTGGTCGATTTTTTCACGATCAACGTCGACGGCATGGATGTGCAGGTGCGCGAGCAAGTGGCCAAGGGTCTCGGGCGCAATGAAGTGATGGTCGGCGAAACCCTGGGCTTTACAGACCGCGACGGGCATGAACGCAGCGGTAGCGTGCAGCGCCTCAACGACAAGACGGTGACCCTGCAAGTCGGCCACCAGCAATGGCGGGTGGCCTACCAGTTGCTGCATCGGGTGGTGGACTCGATCCCCGGCATGGCGGTAGATCTGCCGCAGCAAATCTCCTTGCCGCTACCGACGGAATCATGAGCACCGCCCCGCGCGCGCTGACTTCCTATCGCAAGTACTGGGCGCAACGCTTCGGCGCGGCGCCCTTCCTGCCCATGTCGCGGGCAGAAATGGATGCGCTGGGCTGGGACGAATGCGACATCATCCTGGTCACCGGGGATGCCTATATCGACCACCCCAGCTTCGGCATGGCGCTGGTCGGCCGTCTGCTGGAGGCTCAGGGCTTTCGCGTCGGCATCATCAGCCAGCCGGACTGGCATTCGCCGGAGGATTTCAAGAGACTGGGCAAACCAAAGCTGTTCTTCGGCATCACCGCCGGCAACATGGATTCGATGGTCAATCGCTACACCGCCGACCGCAAGATACGCTCCGACGACGCCTACACCCCGGACGGCGAGCCGAACCGGCGACCGGATCGCGCCGTGGTCGTCTATGCCCAGCGTGCCCGGGAAGCCTTTCCCGACGCGAACATCGTGATCGGCAGCATCGAGGCCAGCCTGCGCCGCATCGCTCACTACGACTACTGGAGCGACAAGGTGCGCCACTCGGTGCTGCCCGACAGCAAGGCCGACCTGCTGCTGTTCGGCAACGCCGAGCGGGCGCTGGTCGAACTCTCGCACCGGTTGGCGAAGGGCGATGCCATCGAGACCATACGCGAACTGCGCGGCACGGCCTTCATGGCGCCGCGCGGCTGGAAACCCGCGGCCGAATGGGTGGAAATCGACTCCACGGTGCTGGATACACCGGGTGCCGTGCACGCGCATCCTGACCCCTATGCGATTGAAGCCGGCGCACCGGCATCTGCAAGAGTCGGCGCTGACACCGCGGCGATCGTGCGAGTCGTCAGCCGCGCCGAGCGCCTGGCGAAACACAAGGAGGCCCGCTTGCACAGCGTTGTGCGCCTGCCCTCCTACGAGCAGGTGCGCGACGATCCGGTGAGCTATGCGCACGCCTCGCGGGTCTTCCACCTTGAGTCCAATCCCGGCAACGCCCGCGCCCTGGTGCAAGGCCATGGCGGCCGCGATGTCTGGCTCAATCCGCCGCCCGTTCCCCTGGCCACCGAGGAAATGGATCACGTCTTCGGCCTACCCTATGCCCGCGCACCGCACCCGAGCTATGGCAATGCCCGCATCCCGGCCTGGGAGATGATCCGCTTCTCGATCAACATCATGCGCGGCTGCTTTGGCGGCTGCACCTTCTGCTCGATCACCGAGCACGAGGGCCGCATCATCCAGAGCCGCTCGGAAGCGTCGATCCTGCACGAGATAGAGGAAATCCGCGACAAAACCCCGGGCTTCACCGGAATCATTTCCGATCTGGGCGGACCGACTGCGAACATGTACCGCATGGCCTGCAAGGACCCGAAAATCGAGTCCTCCTGTCGCCGGCTGTCCTGCGTCTATCCCGGTATTTGCGAGAACCTCGGCACCGACCATGCGCCGCTGATTTCCCTCTACCGCAAGGCACGCGCCTTGCCGGGCATCAAGAAGATACTGATCGGCTCCGGCCTGCGCTACGACCTCGCCGTGCGTTCGCCCGAGTACGTGAAGGAACTGGTGACCCATCATGTCGGCGGCTATCTGAAAATCGCGCCCGAACACACCCAGGAAGGTCCGCTATCGAAAATGATGAAGCCGGGCATCGGCGCCTATGAACGCTTCAAGCAGATGTTCGACAAGTTCTCCAAGGAAGCCGGCAAGGAACAGTACCTGATCCCCTACTTCATTGCCGCCCATCCCGGCACGACCGACGAGGACATGCTGGAACTTGCGTTGTGGCTGAAGCGGAACGACTTCCGTCTCGATCAGGTGCAAACCTTCCTGCCCACTCCCTTGGCGCTGGCTACCGCGATGTGGCACACGGAGAGGAATCCGCTGAAGAAAGTCACATCCCGCTCGGAAAACGTCGCCGTAGTGCGCACAGGACGCCAGCGAAAACTGCACAAGGCCTTTCTGCGCTATCACGATCCCGAAAACTGGCCCTTGCTGCGCGAGGCGCTGAAAACCATGGGACGGACCGATTTGATTGGTCCGGGCAAGCGACACCTGGTTCCGGCCTGGCAGCCGGCAGGGATGGCCGGCTCCTTGCGGCACACATCGGGTCAAGCTAGCGACGCGACCAAACAAGCCCAAAGGTCGGCGCTGGCGGGACGGCGAGCAACGCCCTCGATGCCGGCCAAACCCGGCAAAGGCCCGTCGACGCGACGCCATCCGGACGTCCCGCGCCACCCGCTCTCGCGCCGCAAGGGCGGCTGAACGGGTTTCTCAGTTCGAGGCCGCGCACGGCTGACTGGCGCAGATGCCGGCTTCCCGCGTTGGCAGCAAAAACCGGGTGCGGGCCTGGACTGATCGACATACGTCCACTGCGCAGGCTCAGCGGATGAACTTGAAGTAAGCGATCAAGTCGCGCAGCCGGGAGGACGTGGCCCGCATCTGCGCGGCTTTCTCGCCTACCGCCGCCATGGCGGAAGTGGTCTGGTCGATGCCGGCCACGATGCCTTCCACCTGACCCGCGATTTCGTTGCCGGCCGCCGACTGCTGCCGGGTGCCTTCCGCGATATGGCGGGAAATCGCGACAACGGTTTCGCCGTGCGTGGAGACCGATTCGAGCCCCACCCTGGCCTGGCTCATCGCGGCGTCGGTCGCTGCGACATGGGTTCCCGCCGTCTCCATGCTGGTCACAGCGATCTGCGTGATGCGCTGGATTTCCTGCACGGTGGCCGTGATTTCGCCGGTCTGGGTACTGGCTTTCTCCGCCAGTTTTCTGACTTCATCGGCCACCACGGCGAAACCGCGTCCGGTTTCGCCGGCGCGTGCCGCCTCGATCGCGGCATTCAGCGCCAATAGATTGGTCTGCTCCGCAATGCCTTGAATGGCCTTGGATATGCGGCCAATGGCAAATATCGACTGGAACAACTCCGACATGGTCTTGCCGGCACTATCGACGGTCGTCACCACATGGTTTGACGCCTCCTGGCTGTCCGTCATGCGCTGCGAGGCATTGCTCAGCAGATCGCGCGACGCCGCCACGGTCTGGCTGGCCGTCTCGGCGCTGTCGGCGACCTCGTGCACCGAGGCCACAAGCTGCTCGACCGCCGCCGCGATGCGGCTCACTGCCGCAAACTGCTGGTCGGCGGTATTGCGTGTCTGCTCCATTTCGGCATTCAGGACGGCCGCATTGTCGCTGACCTCGTCGGCGGCTTCGGCAATCTCGGCCATCATCGCCCTGAGATGGGTCTGCATGGTGACCAGGGCATCGTTGAGCTTGCCCAGTTCATCGACACGATGCAGCGGAATGTCATCGGTCAGGTCGCCCTGGGCGATGTGATCGAGACGGCCGATGATGCGGTTGACGATGATCATGGTCTGGTTTTGCATCAGCACCAGCCAGATGCCGACGGCGATACTCGACACGCCGAGGATTTGCATGCCCAGTTCGATGCCGGTCGGAGGAATGCCGAGGCTGGCGCCGAAGCCATGGATGGCGGCGGCCAGAATCTGCATGGCGAGCAACCCGAATACCAGGCCGTTGAGCTTGGCCTTGAGCGGCACACGCATCCATGCCGTGGGCTTGGGCAACGCCGCCTTGCTGGCATTCAACTGTTTGTAGAGGGCAGCGGCAGCAAGCACCTGGTCGCGGGTCGGTTCGGTACGCACCGACATGTAGCCGGTGACCTGGCCGTTCTTGCGCACCGGCACGGCCAGGGCATCCACCCAATAGTAGTCGCCGCTCTTGGTACGGTTCTTGACCGTGCCGCGCCACGGTCTGCCCTCCTTGATGGTGTCCCAGAGCCAGGCAAAGGCCTGCGGCGGCATGTCGGGATGGCGGACGATATTGTGGTTCTTGCCGATCAGTTCGTCGCGGCCAAAACCGCTGATGTCGACAAACGTGTCGTTGGCATAAGTGATGATGCCCTTGAGATCGGTGCGGGAAACAATGTAGCGTCCCTTGGGAAAGGGAATCTCGGTCTGACTTACGGGTAGATTTACTTTCATGCCCTGTGGCTCTTGAACTGTTTAGCAAAAATCGAAAAGCTCATTCATCGCCGAACGCCTGGCCGAGCGATCGTCATCCCTTTGTCGGCGAGCGGATGCCGCACGCCCCCAAAACCACTTGGTCGTTCATGGAAGAACCCGCTCGCGCCTCGCCGAAACCAAGTCAGGCCAATGGATTCCCTGAGCGACCAATGATCGGGTTCCCGACCCAGTGGGAGATTTTAGAGATGGCGGCAGTGCTTAGATATTCTGGTATCCGCGTACTGCCACTACCAGTAAACAGGTAGTCGCGCGGCCGACAGGCCTATCAGTTGGAAACGAGACCGTTGCGGATCGCGTAGCGAGTGAGTCCGACGACGCTATCCACATTCAGCTTGCGCATGATGTTGCGCCGATGAACTTCGACCGTGGACAAGGCAATGTCCATCTGCTCTGCAATCTGTGCCGAGGTAAGGCCTACGGCGACCAGTTGCAGGACCTGAACCTCGCGGGCGCCAAGCTTGATTCCGGGAGACGGTTTTTCGTCACCCTGGCCGAGCATTGCTTCCTTGACCGCGTCCGTGGCATCGGGACACAAATACGAGCGGTTGCGCCGCACGGCGTCGATCGCGCGCAGCAACTCGACGCCGGCCGCCGCCTTGGTGACATAGGCCGCGGCGCCTGCATTCAGCATATCGGTTACGTAACCCCGGTCGGAAAAAGTCGACAAGGCGATCACCTTGATCGAGGGGAAGGCGCTGGTGACTTGCCGGGTGATTTCGATCCCGTTCAAACCGGGCATATCGATGTCCATGCAGACAATATTCGGTGCGGTATCGCGGGCGAGCCGGAAGACTTCGAGCCCGTCGCCGGTCTCGGCCACCACCTCGAAATCCGGATTTCTCTCCAGCAGGAGGCGCAGCGCCTCACGAAACATCTGATGATCGTCGGCAAGCAGAATACGCAGACTCATCCCCGCTCTTCCTGCGTGTCGATTTGTACTTCGATACACGATCCCGCCCCCGGAGTCGACGCGAGGGTGAATCTGCCACCGGAAAATTCGGTCATTTCTCTCATGGTAAGAATCCCCAAGCCGCCGGTATGGGTGGTTTTCCCCAGCAAGTCAGGATCGAAGCCGATGCCGTCGTCACTGACGCTCAATACCACCGGCTGACTATCCAGCTTCAACAATACCAAGATTGATCTGGCGCGGGAATGCTTCGCGCAATTGGTCAAGGCTTCCTGGACGATGCGAAACAACATCGACTCGAGTGAGGGTGCCAACCTCACCGCGGAGTGCGCACAGTCGAGCCGAACCGCAATGCCGGTCCTCCGCTGGAACTGTTTGACGTAGCTCTCGAGCGCCGCTGGCAAGCCCGCATAATCGAGTACGGGAGGGCGTAAATCGGAACAGATTTCGCGGATGCTGGCCGTCGTATCCTCGATCAACGCGCGTACATCGGCGATGCGCTCGGTAAGCTTCGGCGATTGCCCCTCCAACATTGTCGCCGTAATGATGTCGAGATTGACTCCGATGGCGGCCAGATTCGGACTGGTGCGGTCATGCAGTTCTCCTGAAAGCCTCCTGCGGGCGCTTTCCTGCACCACAACCAGGTGACGTGACAACTCCTCCATTCTTTTCTCGCCCTGCTTACGCTCGGTGATGTCCTGTTTGACGGCGATGAAATGGCGAATCGCGCCGGTGTCGTCCTTCACCGGAGTGATTGTCTGGTCCTCAAGATAGTGGCTGCCATCCTTGCGGCGATTGATCAACTCTCCCCGCCAGACTTCCCCCGCGAGTATGGTGCGCCAGAGATCCTGATAGCCTTCGCCAGAGTGCCTGCCGGACTTGACCAGCTCTCGCGGATTGCGCCCGAGCGCTTCCTGCAGCGTGTAGCCGCTCAGGGCACAGAATGCGGGATTGGCCCATTCGATCGCTCCCTTGCGGTCGGTGATGATAATCGAATTGGCGGTGGCTTCCAGCGCTGCGCCGCGCAAGCGCAGCTGTTCCACGTCGGCGTCGTGCTGACGGGCAGCATGTTCGATGCGTACGAAATACAGGCCTGCCAAGGCCAGGGCCGCCAACAGGACGGTGGAGACGACCGCCAGCGTGCGTGTCGCTTCCCCACGCCAGGCGGTCAAGCCGTATTCCTTGTCAAGATGCACGGCGATAATGAAGGGATAGGCACGGGATGCACGATAGGCCGTCAGCACGGTGCGGCCATCTCCAAGCTGATACTCGAAGCGACCGAAATCCGCCTTCGCCATGCGCCCGAATAAGATATCGCTATTGTTGCGGGTGCCCGGTTGGCGCGTCACATCCGAGGACAACAGGAGTATCCCGTCATAGCGCAGCAACTCGACCACGCCCACTTCTGGAGACAGGCTGCGACCGTAATAGTTGAGGAAGTAGTCGGTATTGACCGAAGCCAGAAGGGTGGCCCAGCCGTCGTGGACGGACTCGATGTCGCGCAGTATCGGGATCAGGCTCAATCCCTCGGGAGCGGCAGGCTGCTCCGGCGTGGCAGATCGCCCTTCATGGAAATCGCGCCCGCCCCAGGGCAGCCCGGCCCGGAGTACCTCCCTGCGCGCAGGTGTTGGCGGCAGAAAGTCGCGACGAACAATCCGGACGCCGACATTCCGGGGATCGGAACTCGCGACGATGCTACCGTTCATGTCAAGCAGCGCCAGGGACCTTAGGTAAGGCGCATGACGCAAGGCGGCAGCAAACGCGACTTCCCCGCCCTGGCCATTGACGTTGGCCAGGGTAAGATCAATGACATTGAAACTCTGGGTCAGGTGGTCCTCGAAGGCGCGGGCATACATGCTTGCCTCGTCGAAATGGCGGTCGATCGCTTCGGCCCGCAGCCGCCACAGGGTATAGGCGGTAGCAACAATGGCGCTGATCGTGACGATCACGGTCATCAGGAGAAAGCCCGCACGCCGGCGAAACCCGCGTTTCAGTCTCATGGACAAACGCCCGCCATCAGGAATCAAGCTTGCCTGAATTGCCGGTCACGCTTGCCATGCGGTTTTTCCGCCGCGCCCGACGCGGAAACAGTGTCTTCGCGCCAGCCACGTTAGAATGGGTCCAGGTTTCGGTGAGCCAGATACGAAAGCAGTAAGTGCTACCCGCTCAGGGAGGTGCGCTGGACCATGCATGCTGCCGCCTTTCGACGCCGTGTTACCGCCCTTACATGCCACTTCACCTTCCGCATGCCCAAACCGTGCTCAAAATTGTATAAAGTCACCAGGCTGGAAGGGGGTTGGCGGAGAGGGTGGGATTCGAACCCACGGTAGGCTTGCACCTACGCCTGATTTCGAGTCAGGTACATTCGACCACTCTGCCACCTCTCCGTGGGCGCGGATTATACCCGCGAAGCGTCCGTCGATCACTGCATTCACGGAGGAAAGCATTGGCCACGTTGCTTCGCCTGATCTGCTGCCTTGTCCCGGCTTGCCTGGTCGCATGCACCCGCATTGACCCACCCGAAACAGAAGGCAGGCTGGTGGTTGCGGTCCGTGAAACTCCGGCCTTCTTCCAGCGCGAGGGGACTACGGCAAGCGGCTTCGAACACGATCTGGTCACGGCGTTTGCCGACAGCCTGGGTCTCAAGGCACATTTCATACAGGCCGCCGACCCCTATGAGTTGAACAATCTGGCGCAAGCCGGACGCGTGCATCTGGCTGCCTCGATGCCGCTCGGCAACGGCGCTTTGCAGTTCTCGACGCCGATCCGCACGGTGACGCAATGGATTGTCGGCCACGGCGACGTCCTCGGACCGCAACAGATTTCCGATCTGACCGGACTTGCGGTCGAGGTGGTGGCCGGTTCGCCGTTGGCGGACACGCTGCGCGGTCTCGACGAAAAGATTCGCCCTCTGGTGATCGAAGTTCCCGGCGTCGATGAAATCGAACTGCTGGCACGCGTCGCGGAACACAAGGCCGAACTGGCCGCCGTGCATGAAATCCATCTCGACCTGGGCATCAACTTCCATCCGGAGTTGAGTCCCCTGCTGCGACTCCCCGGGAAACTCGAATTTGGCTGGGCTTTCGGTGGCGAAGATGCCGGTTCGCTGCGCGCCAAGGCCGACGCCTTCATTGCCAGCGCCCGCGCCAACGGAACCCTGGCGCGAATCCATGACCGCTACTTCGGCCATATCAAGCGCATCAATGCGAACGGCATCGCGCAATTCCTCGATGATGCCAGAATCAAGCTCCCGGCCTGGCGCCGTCACTTTCAGTCAGCACAGGACCTGAGCGGCATCGACTGGCGCCTGCTGGCCGCCCTGGCCTATCAGGAATCGCATTGGGATCCGTTGGCCACCTCGCCCACCGGCGTGCGCGGCATGATGATGCTGACCGAGGACACGGCCGACCACCTTCGCGTCAAGAACCGGCTCGATGCCAATGAGAGCATCCGCGCCGGCGCCCGCTACCTGGCGGAACTGGTGGAACAGGTGCCCGCCAGCGCGAAGCACCCGGATCGCCTGTGGCTGGCGCTGTCGGCGTACAACCTGGGCATGGGGCACTTTCGCGGCGCACGATCGATCGCCAAGAGCATGAAGCGCGACCCGGACGTCTGGTACGACATGAAGCAGGTCCTGCCGCAACTGGCACGGCCAGAGATCTATGCGCGGCTGAAAAGCGGCGCGGCGCGCGGCGGCGAAGCGGTGATCATGGTGGAGAACATCCGCAACTACTACGACATCCTCAGCCGCTTCGAGCCGGCTTACGCGTCACCCTACGCGACTCAGCCAGCCTTCAACTGACGCTGATTCTTTCCGCGCCTCCCATATAGGCGCGCAGCGCAGCAGGCACCGTGATGCTGCCGTCCTCGTTCTGGTAGTTCTCCAGCACCGCGACGAGGGCGCGGCCCACCGCCAGGCCAGATCCGTTGATCGTGTGCAGCAGTTCAGGCTTGTTCTTTTCGTTCCTGAAACGGGCCTGCATGCGGCGCGCCTGGAAGGACTCGAAGTTGGAACAGGAGGAAATCTCGCGGTAGGTGCCCTGCGCCGGCAGCCAGACTTCCAGATCGTAGGTCTTGGCCGCCGAAAAGCCCATGTCGCCGGTGCACAGCGCCACCTTGCGGTAGGGCAGGTCGAGCTTCTGCAACACAGCCTCGGCATGACTGGTGAGCTCTTCCAGCGCTTCCCAGGATTTGGACGGATGCACCAGCTGCACCAGTTCCACCTTGTCGAACTGGTGCTGGCGGATCATGCCGCGCGTGTCCCTGCCGTAACTGCCCGCCTCAGAGCGGAAACAAGGCGTGTGGGCGACGAACTTGAGCGGCAATGTTTCCGCCGCAAGGATCTCGCCGCGTACCAGGTTGGTCACCGGCACTTCGGCCGTGGGAATCAGATAAAGCTTGCTACCGTCGCTGCGCGGCACCATGAACAGGTCTTCCTCGAACTTGGGCAGCTGACCGGTGCCGAACATGCTTTCGGGATTGACGAGGTAAGGCGTATAGATTTCTGCGTAGCCATGCTCGCCGGTATGAAGGTCGAGCATGAACTGAGCGAGCGCACGGTGCAGGCGGGCAAGCTGCCCCTTCATGACGGTGAAGCGGCTGCCGGAAATTTTCACTCCCGCCTCGAAGTCCAGCCCGCCCAGCGCGGTGCCGAGATCGACGTGGTCGCGCGGCACAGCGATCGCGCGCGGCGTGCCCCAGCGCAGGATTTCGACATTGCCGGTTTCGTCGTTGCCGAGCGGAACGCTCTCGTGCGGCAGGTTGGGAATCAGTTCGAGGAAGGTGTCGAAGCGCGGCATCAGGTCCGCCAGCGCCGCTTCGCCAGCCTTCAGATCGTCACCCAGTCCGGCGACCTCGGCCATCACAGCCGAGGCATCCTCGCCCTTGCCCTTGAGCATGCCGATCTGCTTCGACAGCGTGTTGCGCTTGGCCTGCAGGTCCTGTGTATGCGTTTGCAGGCGCTTGCGCTCGGCTTCCAGTGCCTCGAAGGTGGCCGTATCGAGCGTCACGCCGCGCAAGGACAGGCGTTCGGCGACGAAAGAAAGATTGGTGCGCAGTAGTTGAATGTCCAGCATGGTGTTTCCTATCGAGTCTTCGCGGCTTTGGCATCCAGTTCGCGCAGATGAGCAAGTTTTTCGGCAATCTTCTGTTCCAGCCCTCGCGCCACGGGTTGATACCACTGCACGGCGGGCATACCCTCCGGCAGATAGCTTTCCCCGGCGGCATAGCCCTCGGCTTCGTCGTGGGCGTAGCGGTAGTCTGCGCCGTAGCCGAGATCCTTCATCAGCTTGGTCGGCGCGTTGCGCAGGTGTTCGGGCACGCCGCGGCTCTTGTCCTTGGCCACAAACGCGCGGGCCGCATTATAGGCGACGTAGGCCGCGTTCGACTTGGGTGCCACGGCCATGTAGAGCACGGCGTTGGCCAGCGCCAGCTCGCCTTCCGGACTGCCCAGACGTTCGTAGGTGGCGCAGGCGTTGAGCGCGATTTCCCAGGCGCGCGGATCGGCCAGGCCGACGTCCTCGATGGCCATGCGTACGATGCGCCGCCCCATGTAGAGCGGATCGGCGCCGCCGTCGAGCATGCGCACCAGCCAGTACAGCGCGGCATCGGGATTGGAGCCGCGCACGGACTTGTGCAGGGCCGAGATCTGGTCGTAGAAGGCGTCGCCACCTTTGTCGAAACGGCGCAGGTCGGCGGCCAGCGTCTGCTCCAGGAAGTCGGCGCTGACGACACGGCGACCGGCGGTGGCAGTGGCCGTGCGCAGTTGCTCCAGCACGTTGAGCAGGCGCCGCGCGTCGCCGTCGGCGTAACCGATCAGACGCTCGCGTGCTTCCGGTTCGAACTCCAGATCGGCCAAGGCCCTTGACTGGGCGCGGTCGAACAGCTCGCCCAGATCCTCCTCGTCGAGGCTCTTCAGCACATACACCGAGGCCCGCGACAACAAGGCCGAATTGACTTCGAAGGATGGGTTCTCGGTGGTGGCACCGATGAAAGTCACCGTGCCCTTTTCGACGTAGGGCAGGAAAGCGTCCTGCTGCGACTTGTTGAAACGATGTACTTCGTCCACGAACAGGATCGTGCGCCGGCCCTGCTGTGCGATGACCTCCGCTTGCTGCATCGCCTCGCGGATGTCCTTGACGCCGGAGAATACCGCCGACAGGGCGATGAACTCGGCGTCGAAGCTATCCGCCATCAGGCGTGCCAGCGTGGTCTTGCCGACCCCCGGCGGGCCCCAGAGGATCATCGAATGCGGCGTGCCCGACGCAAACGCCAGGCGCAACGGCTTGCCTTCGCCCAGCAGATGGCGTTGACCGATCACCTCGTCCAGCGTGCGCGGCCGCATCTGCTCCGCCAGCGGCGCATGCGGGTTCGCCGCCGCAAACAAATCAGTCGCCGACAACATCGGCCCCGGCGGGTGCCGTGAAACGAAACAGGCCTGCCGGCAACGCAGGATTGGTCTCGAACTGGGTGAAGCGCAGCACCGTCACCTGGCCGAAGCTGTCGTGGATTTCCATGCTCACCGGCCGGTTGGCGGCGAAGCCGATCTTCATGCTCTCGAAGCTGGCGTCGCCGCCCTTGGGTCGGGCTTCGACGAATTCGAGCCCATCCGACGCCACCCCTTCCCTGAGTTCGAAATGCTTGTCCAGATCCTGCCCCGCCAGCAATGCCGCCGGACTGGCGCCGAAGGCCGAACCGAGCTTCTTCACCGCGACCTGATTGAGTTCCGGGTCGTAACTCCACAGCTTGCTGCCGTCGCTGACCAGCAGTTGCTTATAGGGCTTCTCGTAGGACCAGCGGAACTTGCCGGGACGCTGCAGGGCGAAAATACCCGCTGACTGCTGCGGCTTGCGTCCCGACTTGGCGATCACGGTTTGTGTAAACACGCCGCGCGCGCTGCGATTCGCGTCGAGAAAACTCTTGAGTTGATCGAGGCCGCTGGCCGATGCCGGCAGGGCAAGACCGGCCAGGGTGCTGAAAAGGCAGAATGGTCGCTTCATGAGGCAATTATCCCCGACTTCCGCCTCTGGCCGGCACGCTTTATTCGGCTTTACTCGGACCTGTTCGGTGCAATGACCTCACGTCCGCCAGCACCATTCATGGGTGATACCAGACCGGCCTTTTCCATGGCTTCGATCAGGCGCGCCGCCCGGTTGTAACCGATGCGCAGATTGCGCTGCACCAGGGAAATAGAGGGACGTCGCGTCTTGAGCACCACTTCGACCGCCTGGTCGTACATCGGATCGGACTCGGCATCGCCTGCCGCCGTCTCGCCAGCGCCGACTTCCATGTCGTCCGTCGCCGGGCCATCCAGCAGGCCGTCGACATAATCGGGCGGCCCGACCTTCTTCAGGTGATCGACGACGTGGTGCACTTCCTCGTCGGCGACGAAAGCGCCATGCACGCGAACCGGCAGACCGGTACCCGGTGCCAGGTAGAGCATGTCGCCCTGGCCGAGCAGCGCCTCTGCACCCATCTGGTCGAGGATGGTGCGCGAATCGATCTTGCTCGACACCTGGAAGGCGATACGGGTCGGGATGTTGGCCTTGATCAGGCCGGTGATGACATCGACGCTGGGTCGCTGGGTGGCGAGGATCAAATGGATTCCCGAGGCACGGGCTTTTTGCGCCAGGCGTGCGATCAGTTCTTCCACCTTCTTGCCCACCACCATCATCAAGTCGGCCAGTTCGTCGATCACCACCACGATGTAGGGCATGGTCTCCAGCGGCTCAGGTGATTCCGGCGTCAGGGAGAAAGGATTGGCAATGGGTTCGCCGGCCTTGCGGGCTTCGTTGATCTTGCCGTTGAGTCCCGACACATTGCGCACCCCGAGCGCCGACATCAGCTTGTAGCGCCGCTCCATTTCGCCGACACACCAGTGCAGCGCATTAGCCGCCTTGCTCATGTCGGTCACCACCGGCGCCAGCAGATGCGGAATACCTTCGTAGATCGACAACTCCAGCATCTTCGGGTCAACCATGATCATGCGTACGTCCTTGGGCTCGGACTTGTAAATCAGCGACAGGATCATGGCATTGACCCCGACCGACTTGCCCGAGCCTGTGGTGCCGGCTACCAGCAGGTGCGGCATCTTGGCCAGGTCGACCACCACCGGCTGGCCGCCGATATCCTTGCCCAGCGCTACCGACAGTGGCGAATGCATGCCGTGGTAGGCCTGCGAACCGATGATTTCCGACAGACGTACGATCTGCCGTTTCGGATTGGGCAGTTCCAGCGCCATGCAGGATTTGCCCGGCACCGTCTCCACCACGCGGATCGACACCAACGACAGGGCGCGCGCCAGATCCTTGGCCAGGCCGACAATCTGACTGCCCTTGACGCCCACCGCCGGCTCGATCTCGTAGCGCGTGACCACCGGACCGGGATGCGCCGTCAGGACTTTGGCCTCGACGTTGAAGTCGGCCAGCTTGCGCTCGATCAAGCGGGACGTGAATTCCAGTGTCTCGGCCGCAGGTAGATCAGCCGGATTATGCGAAGGCTCGGCCAGCAAGTGTAGCGGCGGCAAGGCCCCTCCCGGCGCATCGAAAAACAAGGGCGACTGCCGCTCTTTCTCGGCCCGGGCAATGGCCTTGGGAGCTACCGGTACCATGATTTCCACCGGCTCGATCTTGATCGGTGGCGGCGGATTTTCCTCGGCCTTGCGGCGTTCCGACTCGACCACTCCTTCGCGCTGCTCGGCCACGACCCGGCCATAGCGACGATCTTGCCATCCGTCCCACAAACTGCGCAGGCCAATATAAGCGCCTTCCAGCAGGGTACCCGCCTTCTCGGCAATGCCCAGCCATGACGCGCCGGTAAACAGGCTGAAACCGATCATTACCAGCACCAGCAGTATCAGCGTACCGCCGGTGTAACCGAGAAACTGCGTAACGTAACGACCGACTTCGATGCCAAACATGCCGCCCGGAGCAAGGGGCAGGGCTGCCTTCAGACTCCAGAATCGCATCGCCTCAAGACCGCAACTCGCCAGCACGAGTACAACGAAGCCCGACAAGGCAATCGCCAGGGAACGACGATCGCCGCCGAACAAACGAGTCAGTCTGTGATAACCCCACGCCAGAAGAAAAAAGGGCAAGGCCACCCACCACCATGCGGAAAACCCGAACAGATACAGCAGCAAGTCGCTCAGCCATGCGCCAAAACGCCCTCCAGGATTGGCTATCCGCTCGACCGCGGCGGCATGCGACCAGCCGGGATCGGCCCGGTCGAACCCCCAGAGAACAAGTCCCAGGTAAATCCCGAGCAGGCCCACCAGCAGCCAGCGCGCCTCATG
Source organism: Rhodocyclales bacterium RIFCSPLOWO2_02_FULL_63_24 (assembly GCA_001828935.1). GTDB lineage: Bacteria > Pseudomonadota > Gammaproteobacteria > Burkholderiales > Rhodocyclaceae > Sulfuritalea. Next base: position 166,280 of record MHZX01000092.1, on the reverse strand, counting down.
CACCAGCAAGGCAATCTTCTCAGGCAACGGAGTGGAAGCGGATTCAGATGCGCTGATAGCACTCATAACAGCGGGCCGGCCGAGGCTAAACCCGGACCGGAATGACGGACATTGGCAAATTATGGCCGGCCGTAGAGGTGCTCAAGCCCCAAAAAGCCGGGCAAGTTCGGCTTTGTTTATGTCTTGCAGGAACACAGCGGCGCAACCATCGCTGCTTCCTTCCAGGAACTGCGCATTGCGCAACCCCCGGATTGCGGCCTTAACTACTGCGCGTTAAGCGCCGCGTTGGCGAGTTGTTGAATGTCCGGATTGTCCGGTTGGCGGGCCAACATGTCGCGAGCGACCTTCTTCAAATCGTCAAGCATGCCGTGCTCTTGGAACACCGAGTACAGGAAAAGCTCGGGAGTGACATCGCTGGCCGCCGCTGTAGCTCGCATGGATTCATAAGCCGCGACAGCTTCCGCGACTTCATCCTTGCTTGCCTGTGTTTGTGCCTTGGCCGAACGAACAACCAGACCACCCACGCGAGAAGTGTTCATCAATTCGGAAATTCGCGCCAGCTTCTGCGGCACGGCCGCCGGCAACTTCACCACCTCGGGCTTGTTGCCCTTGAGCAATTCCCCCCCTGAGGAAGTCGCTACAAAACTGCTCGGTCCCGTCCAAAATTCCTGGCGACTGGCGGTGGTATAGCTGATACGAAGATTGGCACCGGAAGCCAGAGTCACCTTGTCGCCATGACGCAATCTCATATACGCCTGAGCCTTGCGCGCCTGGCCTTCCTTGCCTTGATAACTGACATCTCCCTGCAAGGCATTGACCAAAGCGACATCCGCTGCCGCATCTTGGGCCAAGACCGTCCCCGCCGACAAGCCAGCGAAGACAAGTGCGGCCACACTAGAGTAGATTCGAAATTTCACGTTATCGCCTTCACAAAATAATCCACGCAACACTAGGCTGAACACCGGCCCCTTACTTCCAGACCTACTGCTCCCCTACTGCTCCCTTGGCTATCGGTTACCAGTTGGGAACGAACTCGACTCGCCGGTTCAAACCACTGGTCGGATTCTCTGGATCGCGAAGCATCTCACTGGCGCGCCCCAGCGTCTCAATATTGGTAAGCCCGAACTCCGCCTGCAGAAAACTTTTCACCGATTCGGCACGGCTCTTCGACAAACGCTTATTCGCCGCCTCGCTACCCGTTGAATCAGTATGCCCTTCGATGGCCAGGGATTTCCATACTCCGCTTTTCCGCTGCAAGGCAGCCCCGACTGAACGGAGAAACCCTTTCCCTTCGTCCGTTAACAGCGCCGATCCACGATCAAACGTAATCTGGATTGTATCCAACGAAGATTTTGGAATGACGCTCTGACACCTCAGTCCGATCTTCTCCATCTGGGCACACTCATCCTTTAAGGCGGAAATCTCCTTCGGGAACAAAGCGCCTTCCACCTCTTCCACCGTCGGATTGGGAGAATTGACAGAGACTGTTTGCCGCGCCTCCTTCTCACCGGCGACAGCCGAACCATAAACAATGGACGCCACCATTGTCGCGATCAGCAAATGTTTGCTCATAGCCCACCTCCATTAGTCAAATACCTATCCAAGATAGCGAAGCTACCTTGCGCCCCCCTGGACGTCAATGACAAATGTCACAGATCACACCACAATCTCCAGCGGGGTGACTCGATTAAACCTTAATACAAACCACCGTCATTGGCAAGCCAGTTCTTCCTTGTTGAAACTGCCGTCGCAACTGCCCATATTCGCAATTCCCTTGCTGTCATCCACAGCCGTTTGCCCCGGACCGGCAGAAGTCACGACTCCCTTGCGAAGTACCTTGTTGGCATTCTCTTTGGCAAAACCCGACTCGCGCGTTTCGGTAGTTTGATTGCGAATATCGAGATAGGCAGCATCCAAGGCGCCTGTCAATTGCGCGTTAGTCGCCTCAGCACCGTTGTACCTGACCGACCGGTGGCCAAGCTGTCCGGAAAATTCATACTTTGGCTGAACCGTGTTATCCCCAACCAGCATGATCGTGTTGTTGCCCGCCGCGTCCGTTACCACCTTGACCAAGCCGTTCATATGCACGCGCAAGCCCTCCGTCGTCGGGTTCGAGGTCGAGGGATTGCCGATGATGCCTTCGGCAAGGATGGTCAGTGCCGGGGTCGTTCCCGACAGTGGCGCATCCGCCGTGATCAGGCCCTGAGTTCCGTCCGCCAGAATCGTCGCTCCGCCGTTGGGTGCCTCAATAGTCACTTGCGCCGCCGTAATCCCGACAGCAGTTGTCGATGCATCCGACGGACGCACTGTTCCCACCTTGATCGAATCTGCCTTGATCCAGACTTTGCGTCCACCTGCTGCAGACAAGGGTGCAATGAGCGAAACCGTTCCGCCGAGATGATTCGTGAAGCCATTGAGAAGGATGTCTCCTGAAGTTGTCCTAGCCCATAAATTGCCGCCCAATGACAATATCGCCGATTGGCTGATGGCGCCGCCTGCGTCGAGTTCCAGATAGCTGCCGGATGAGATGGTAGTCGCGCCGGAAATCGCAGGTGCCGCTGTGCCGGCCACTGTCCCTAGCGGTGTAGTCAAAACGCCTGCGCCGCCGGCAGTGCCCAACGCCACGCCCGTGTTGTCGAAATACTGGACGGATCCATTGCCCGACGTTGCTGTCGAAAAAGCGACTGTCGCCATCTTGTTAGCGCTGGATGCAGAGCCCGTGCCGCCACCGGTCAGACTGATGTTCGCCACGCCGGCGGCTCCTGTGGTCTTTGCCATCAGCTTGCCATTCGCATCGCCTGTCAATGAACCCGCGCCGGTGATCGAACCTGTTGATTGAAGCTGGATCGAGCCATCGTTCGCTCCGGCTCCCGCTCTTGATACATCGATCGCCGCATTCACCGCGATTGCGCCGCTGTCGTTGATCACCGTGACCACGCCGCCGACACCGCCATTGCCGCCCGTGGCCGTGATCGCATTGCCCAGCGTAATCGCACCCGCCGCCGCATTGCTGTGGTGGATCAGCACTTCGCCGCCCGCTCCCGTGGTGTTTCCTGTCGTTGTAATCGTGCCATTGCCCGACAGCGTGATCGCGCCGCCCGCCTCCAGAATCACCGCGCCACCTGCCGTCGCCGCGCCGCCCGGAGTAGTAGCGATCGCTTGCGTGACATCCAGGCTGTGCGTGCCGCCGGTACCCGCGCGTATCGTCACCGCACCGTTGGCGCCGCCGGCGACCGTGGTCACCCCGATCTTGCTCGCCGCACTGGCGGCGGTCGTCGTCGAGGGAGCGACGAGCGCGCCCTGGCCGCCCGCCGTGCCAATTGTCAGGTCCGTGCTGTCGTAGTACTTGATGCTGCCGTCGGTCGTCGAGGCCGTCGTGGTGTCCGTCGTCAGGCTCGCCGTCTTGACCGCATGGGTGCCGGCCGTCAGGTCGATCTTGCCTGCCGTGCTGTAAGCCATCAGCTTGCCGCTGTTGTCGCCCGTCAAGGCGCCCGTGGCGTTGTCGGTGATGTCGCCCGTGGCCTTCAACTGGATCGTGCCGTCGCTGGCCCCCGCGCCCGCCTTGGAGACGTCGATCGCCGCATTCGCCGCGATCGCCCCGCTGTCGTTGATCACCGTGACGTTACCACCGACTCCGCCGGCGCCGCCCGTGGCGGTGATCGCCTTGCCCAGCGTGATCGCGCCGGCGCCCGCATTGGTGTGGTGGATCAGTACTTCGCCGCCGGCGCCGGTGGTGTTCCCCGTTGTGGTGATGGTGCCGCTGCTGCTCAGCGTGATGGCGCCGCCGGCTTCCAGAATCACCGCGCCGCCCACGGTGTTGAGTGCGCTCGGCGTGGTGGCAATCGCCTGGTCGATGGTGAGCAGGCCGCCGGCGGTGACATTGACCACGCCCGTGGCGCCGCCCAGGGTGCTGATGCCCGTCACCGCGGCCAGGTTCTGCAAGGTGCCGCCGCCACCGCCGACCGCGGCGACGCTGCCGACCGTGACGCCGTCGGCGTCGGTGTATTTGAAGAACTTGCCGGCGCCGCTCAGGCTGGCGGCAATGGTGCTCAGGGTGTTGGCGTTGTCGAGCGTGACGTCGTCGTCGCTCAGCACCTTGAGGCTGGCCCCGGCCAGCGTGGTGCCGCCGCTCTGGGTGATGCTGCCGCCCACGCTCTTGAGTTGCAGCGTGCCGCCGGCCCCGGCGGTGCCGCCGCCGGCCGCGCCACCGGCGCTGCTGAGGTTGTGCAGGACGATGGCGCCGTTGTCGTTTCGCAGCGTGATCAGGCCGCCGGCGCCGCCGGTGTCGCCGGCTTCGACCGAGGCGCCGCCGTTGGCGGTGAGCGCCGCGCCCAGGGTGATGGCGCCGGCGCCGGTGCTGTGCAGCAGGATCTCGCCGCCGGCCCCCGCCGTGTCGCTGCCGCCGACGGTGCTGGCCGAGCCGGTGCTGGTCAGGGTCCCGGTGGCGCTGGTGGTGATCGCCCCGCTGCTGGAGAGCGTGATGGCGCCGCCCACGGTGTTGAGTGCGCTCGGCGTGGTGGCAATCGCCTGGTCGATGGTGAGGGTGCCCTTGGCATACACAGTGAGATCGCCACCGTTCGTGGTAATTGCACCAAGATTCGCTGTGCCTGTATTGTTTGCGTACGCAACGTTACCGACAGGATTTACACCAGCATAAATTGAGACATTGCCGCCAGCGGTAGTCAGGGAAGAACCGCTCACAAAATTGACGTTGCCCAGCTTTGCCACTGTGTCGTCGCCGGACTGAAGCGTCAGGGTATTGCTGCTTAATGCCGTCAGGTCGACGGCCTGGGAAGCCCCGGCAAAAGTGCCAATCTGGATCAGGTTCTTGGCTTGAAGGACGATGTTGTTATCGCCGAGGGTATCGAGCTTGCCATCGGAGATTTCCCCATTGCTGACGTTCGTGTATGCAAAGGTGATGGCAGATGCGGTTACGTTGGCATCCTCGGCGCCGCTGGCAGCAGCACCGTGAATCAGGTAAATGTCATCGGGGTCGAGCAATAGTGTTCCCGTCTTGCCCTTGGGCGCAGCCGTGGTAACCGCACCATTGAAGGCCAATCCGTCGCGACCCGAGACTTCGACGAAGCCGCCATTCCCGCCCTGCGCTCCTCCCCTGGCGCTGACGGCGCCATTGAAGCGCGTGCCGCCATCCGCCCAAATCACCACCTTCCCGCCATCGCCAATCCCTACGGCATCGGCATTGATGCTCGCATCCTTGCCGACATAGCTAGCGCTCGCGTTCTGTTCCGGACCTTTGCCTTGCCAATTGCCGCCGACCAGCGCCGTGCCGCCGGCGCCGACTCCTGACACGTCGACCCGTGCCTGGCCGAAGAGACCGACCTTGTCGCCCAGCACCTTCACGGTACCGCCGCTTTGGCCCGCTGCCGCACCGGACGCGTCCAGAGTGCCGGTAACACTTACTACGCCTGAAGTTCCGCCCCCTAGCCAAATTTCGCCATTGCGCGCCTCGAGACTGCGGGCACGAATGACGCCATCGTTATTGAGCACGGTGGACAGCAGCGCATCCTTGGCCTGGGCATTCATCACCACACGTCCGCCATCCGCCATCAGCATGCCGCTGTTGTCGGCGCGTGCCGCCGCCGCGGCGACATCCACCTGGAAGCTCAACATTCCATCGTGATCGAAGTCGAGATTGACGGAATTACCGGCGGCGAGCCCGATGCTGCCTCTCGCCGCAGAGACGGTGCCGCTGTTGCCGACCTGTGGTGCGATCAACGCGACGAAGCCGCCGTCCGCGACATTGATGCTGCCTTGATTGATGACCGTTCCTGCACTGCCGGCCTTTGCGAAACGATACCTGCCGTCTAGAAAATTGCTGTCGGATATGCCCAGCGAAGAAGCGACCATACCGCCGACGTCGACCTGCGCGCCGGGCGCAAAGAGGATACCGCTTGGGTTGGTAAGGAACACCAGGCCATTGGAAGTAAGACGACCGAAGATAGCCGACGGGTCTCCTCCCAGAACGCGGTTGAGGATGACCGATGAAGCGCTCGGCTGCGCAAAATTGACGTGGGCCTGGCTACCGATGCTGAAGCTATCCCAATTGACGATCGCACTGCTCGAGGACTGCGTGACATCCATGCGAGCACCGCTGCTGCTGATTGTGGCTTGCCCCGCGACTATCTCGCCGCCAGTGGGCAGGGTGGTCGGTGCCGGCGTGGCGGCAACTGCCACTGTTGCACCGCCCAGAGAAAGCACCGCCGCCGCAATCACGCTGATGCGGGAAGTGCAATTCAGGGTTGCGCGCCTCGACATGGCAATGGCTTGCTACTCAAAAGAACTTGCTGAACTGCATGTAGAAGCGCGGGTAGCGCAACAGATGGTCCGCGGTGGCCTTGGTAGTGTCGCGGAACGCAAGCGATGCACGCAGATACCAGTCATTGGGAACTTCCCAGTTGAGACCGATACCGGGACCGGCGATGCGCCTTAGCCGCGGCGTACCGGCGGCAAAGTCCGCGGCGGTGGGGCGCTTGATCAGGATTGAGCGCCCGAAATCATAAAACCCGGTAAACACCGCACTGCCAGGCAGGCTATCTTCAAACGGGAGGCGGTAGCGCATTTCGAGACTGGCAAGGTAACCCTCATCGCCTGCGCCTTCGCCTTGCGGATAGGCGCGTACGCCAGCGGGACCGCCGAGGCCAAGCTTTTCGCTGGCATCGAGATTCTTGTTGGTGAACTGCTGGCTGTATGCACCGTAAAGTGCCAATCGCCCGCTGATCGCCTGAAGACGCGAAAAGCTGATATTCGTCTTGCCAAACATGCGCTCATTCTCCCGGTCAGCCGCAACGGTCGGCGAAGCATATTTGAGTTCACCTAGTGTATACGTGATATTGAAGACATTGATACCCCCGCCGCCGAGCCGGTCCCGGAAATCTCCCGACAAACCCAACGAGCTCACGTCAGCAACCTTCCTTACCTCCCGGTTGGTGGTGAGTTGAATATCCCTGAACTTACGCTTGTCATACTGAAAAATTGCCAGCAGGTTGGTGTTGCGGGAACGAATGAAAGGATGAATCGCCGTCGAAGATTCGACTTCGGCGGAACCGCTGGCTTTGAGGTCGTCAAACGCCTTCAAGGCGCCAAGGCGATACCTTAATTCAGAATAGGCACCGCCGATCTTGGTTCCCCACGGACCCACGGGAAACAGCATCGAGACACGAGAAAAGCGCAGGACGCCATCGATGGCAGTGCTGGAACGCACACTGATAAGCTCGCCGCGACCGAGCAGACTGTTGCCGTCCACGCCGGCACTGATTCGATGCAAACCGGTATACAGAGAACCCGTGGCATCCAGATTGACGTTCGCGTCGAACTTCTTGCTGGGACTGACGCTGATGGTCAGGTCGGCAGTTCCGGGCGTCGCGCCAGGACCAAAACTGCTGCGCGCCACAATGCCGCGCAAGTCGTGAATTTGAAACAGCGCCCGCTCGACATCCGCGGTTTGGATCAACCCGCCCTCCTTGAGCGAACCCAGATAGGATTCGATCAGATCCCGACTGATGGATACTTGCGGATCGATCTCAAGCCGGACCTTGCCCAACCGTCCTTCCAGAACCCGCAACTCGATGATGCCGTTTGCGATTCTCTGCTCGGGAACGATGACATCGGCCAGAAAGTAGCCACGTCCGGCGAGTTCCCGCTTGACTGCTGCCGAGGCATCGAGCAAGTCCTGAAAACGCTTGTTCGGTCCCTTGAACGGAGCCAATACTTCAGTCATCTCATCCTCTGCCACGACCGTCATGCCCGTGAGGCGAAATCCCTTGATTTCCACACGCATGTTCTCGACGTCGGCAATCGCCATGGCGCGGGACAGGTTGTCGTCAATTCTCAGTTCGGAATCGGGCCGGCTTACCGCAGGAGGTACCGTTTGCAGAATCTCGCCGGCGCCGGGACGCGGAGGCGTCTGACCGAATGCAACGGTAGCAGACAGCAGAAGCCCCAAGCCAAGTCCCTTGAACCACCGCGAACCACTCTTCCCTAAGCCGGTGTGGGTTGGCGTGGTCACGGGTATCCGGTTGTTTGCATGAAAGCTCGAGTTCAAATGGAATTCCGCCAATGGTCACCTGGAAACTGAGAAATCCCACGAATGGTCATCTGCAAAAAACCTCAATAGTTGCAATATCTAGGCTGTTACGGACAAAATCCCCATAACATACAAGAATACTACACAAACTTTAAGAATTGCCCGGCCTGGCGAGCGCGCCCGGCCCGAATCAATATCCACGGGTCGGCAGGCGAATCCCGGGGCGATAGCCAAGTTCGAGCGCTTTGTTCTCAAACCGTGCGGCATCCGCCACGAATCCACCAACGTTATAGATCTCGGCCAGCTCCCAACTCGCCTTACCGCTGCCCAGCTCGGCAGAAAAGCGCAGCCATTGCTCCACACGTTGGAAGCTGACGCCAACACCTGCTGTTCCTGATCTATAAGCGAGCGCAATTCGATATGCCGCCTCACTGTCGCCGCGCACCGCAGCGTTCAGGCGCTTTCGAAACTCCGCATCGCCGACGGGATCATCGAAGAATTCTGCGGAGAGGCCTACCGAGCGCTGAATGGCGAGCGCCCGACGGGCCGCCGTCCCGAGTTTGTGCCCCTCTAAGCTAAACCGGCTGGCTGGAAAATCGCGCTCGAATTCCTCGATCAGCCGGATCAATCTGGTCGGCTGCGAGGTGGCCTGTATCGCGCGCCAACGCTCTTCAGTGCGAATGGAATCGACCGCCAGGGAAACTGGCTGCGAGGGGGGACGAAAAGAGGGATTCGCCTTCGCCAGGCGCTTCGCCTTCCGCTGGGCCTTGAATTTTGGCTCAGCCTTGACAGCAGCCTTGGCCGAACTCTTTGCCGCCCGTCCGCGAATTCCGCCTCCATGCCTTGTTCGGTGGACTACGTCACCTACCGTCTTGCCCCTGGCGCCAGCATCCGGAAGTGCGATGGACGGCGATCCCGCCGTTTGCTTTTCACTCGCCAGGACAGGCATCTGGCCAAACGCCGCGCTCGCGATCAGCAGAAAAACAATGCGCCTTGACTCAGCCAGACCGCACGGCCTCATCGGCCTGGACTCCTAGACCTCGTTCCCAAATACGACGCAACGGTAACGCGTCGGACTGATGACTTCCAGACTCGGAGAAACCAGCGCCGCCACGAGTACTGGATCCACGATCCCAGCCGACAGAGGCATCAGTAGCCCCGCGTCGCCAGCCGCGGCGGCGGCCGGTAGCCAAGGTCGAGAGCCTTGGTCTCGAACCTGGCGGCATCCCCGACTTGCCCGGCCTCGTTATAGATTTCCGAAAGTTCCCAACTGGCGATCCCGTTACCAAGCTCTGCCGCAAAGCGAAGCCACTGCTCGGTCCGCCGCGGATTGACGGTGACGCCCATGGTGCCGGTACGATAGGCGATGGCAATCCGGTGAGCCGAGTCCTTGTCGCCGCGCAGCGCCTTGATCAAATCGTCGCGATAGTCCCGGTCGCCGATAACCTCCTCGAACACGTCGCCCGACAAACCGGCCGAGCGCTGACTTTCCAGAGCCTGCCTTGCGCCCGCGATCGCAACCCGAATCTGCTGCTCGAACTCGCTACCGGGAAACTCGCGTCCGAACTGCTCGCACAGCTTTATCAAACGCGCGGGGCGCAATGTGGTCTGGATGGTCTTCCAGCGCTCGTCCATTTTGCTCATGTCATACTGCAGCCCCGCCATCGGTCGCCGCCGCTCCGAGCGACGCAATTCGAGTTGTCGATTGCGAATCACGAAGCGGCCACGCAGGTTCGCAGCGCTCTCGGGAAACTGCGGTGGAATCGTGATCTTGGCTTTGTCGAACTCCGTCTTGACGCGGAGCTGACACTCGACGGCAGCAATCCGGAACAAGTCGTCCAGCGGCGTTACGCCATTGGCGTCGCGCAGAACATCGATCAGGGCCGCGGCAAAAAAAGTGTTGCGATCCGGGCTGACAGGGGCAAGGGCGGGGCGTCCGGCACGCGTGGCGAAAAACACCAACATGCCCTCAGGCGCTGAAATCTGATTGAAATCGTCGACACCTCTGCGAATGGTGGGGTCGGTACGACAGGCGTCAATCAAGGCAATGCTGACGCCCGGATAGCGCTGTGGAAAAGCGACCAGAATATCCTCGGCCAGCCGCAGGGACTGGGTCAACGCCTTCTCGGATGAGGGATCGACGCCCGCGGGCACCAAATAGTTGCGGCCAGCCGACTGGAATCCATGGCCGCAGAAGTAAAACACGACGGCGACCCCACCGGGCAGCGCGGACTCGCCAACGCTGCGCATCTGCGCAGCAAATTCGGCGAGCGCACGCATCATTGCGGTGGCATCGAGGTCGCGGTAGTCCTTGACCTTGAATTCGTAATACTCGAGAACGTCCTTGAGATCGCGGACGTTCTTGTGCGCCGGCGCAATATCCTTGCGGTTCGGATAATCGCGATTGCCGATCAGCAACGCATACTTGGTCCTGGGCACGTAGGCGTCCTGCACCGGGTCGCCGCCTACCTGTGCGAACAGGTCCGACGACACTGGCAAGGCACCCAGGGCCAAACCGGCGCTCCCGCCAAGCACCAGGCTGCGGCGCATCGTGCTGCTGGGACTGCCGGACTTCGGCGGCATGACTCTGGACCGGGATCGAGTCACGGCAGGGAACGCGCGACGCGGAAACCCAGATTGTCGTGCCGCTCGTCCTTCGTTTCGCGGTCCCGATAGGCCACGCGCACCGTGGGAGGCTTGCTGTTCCAGGCGCCGCCACGAAACACCCGCTCGGTGCAGAATCCCGTAAGCCGAGCCTGCGCAACGTCCGGCACACCGGCATAACCTTCGTTCCAGCAGTCCTCAACCCATTCCCAGGCGTTACCGAGCATGTCGTGCACCCCAAACGAATTGGCCGGGAATCTGCCAACGGGCGCGGTTTGAACAAAGCCGTCGGAACACGGGAACATCTGCAGACCGGACGAGTAGTTCTTGATCGACGTGTCCGCGACGCTGGCGTAGCGACATACGGCCGCATCGTCGGTCTCCGCCCAACTGTGTCTTCCTTTGCTACCGGCTCGGGCGACGTACTCCCATTCGGATTCGTTGAGCAGCCGATAGGACTTGCCCGCTTTCGCGCTGAGCCAAGCGAGATACGCCTGCGCATCGTCCCAACTGACACAGACCACCGGTTCTTCGTCCTTCTGTTCGAACCCTGGACTCTGCCAAGTCGCCTTCGGATTTTTCTGGAAGCGTCCGCCGCGCGTCGAATGGCATCCCGGCTTCGTTTCGCGCGCCGTCTCTTTCACAAACATGGCGTACTGGACGCGGGTGACCTCGAACCGGCCGACCGCCACGGGCCCGCTGACGCGCACGCGGTGAGCCGGCTCTTCGTCGGGTTCGCGGAATTTCTCTTCTTTGCCGCTGCCCATGACGTATTCACCTGCCGGAACGACCACCAACTCAGGGCATTGCGGGCAATCCCGGATCACGGCTCCTGGCGCCGCGCCGGCAACCGCCGCGACTACCGGCGAGGGAACCGGAATTGGCGCAGGCGACGCCATCGCCATGGGCGCCGGCGCTGGTCGCGCTGCCGTGGTGGCAGATGGCACCGTACCGCCATATTTCTGCACAATCCATCGCGCGTAGGCAGCACGCGGTGCTCCGGAAAATCTTTCCAGGTAGGCAATGTAATCGTCGGGATTCCGGCTATCCCGGATCCGGTCCCAAAACGCGCGCTCCTGGACCGGATCGTAGGGCGCCGCCGCCACCTCGGTTTTGACTTCCGCTTGAATTGCCGGAGCTTGCCGGGGACGCTGCAACGCGGCCATCTCTTCGGCGGCATCAAAATAAAACGAGTCAATCACCGAACTTGAAGTCCAGGGAACCTGGGCGCCTTCCGTATCGCGCACAACGCCTGTGCGCACGCGACCGAACACCTTGTCGATGTCTGAATCCTGCGCATCGAGCGCTGCCAGGAGGTGCTTGGTATAGAGACCATTCCGTCCCTTGCCATCTGCCGCCGTCGAACCAGGCGATGTGGCATAGGCGATGAAAGTTCCCTTCTCCGCGCGGCCGACGTTCATTACGCCCAGGCCCTTGCTGGCCCGCTGGAATGGATTGTTGCGGCAGGCATCGAGAATCACGATGTTGACGCGGTTGCCGGCTTCGGCCATGCGCGACAGCACGTACTCGGCGCTAATCGACTTGAAAGCGATATCGGCCTCGCTGTCGAAGCCCAAATCCACCGGCATCAGGAAGTTCTGATCCTTCAACTGAACGCCATGGCCGGCAAAGAAGAACAACCCGATGCCGCCCTTCTTCAAATACTTGGCAAAAGTATCGACTGCCTCCTTCAGCCCGCGTTCGCCAACGTTTTCCCGCACCAGAACGTTGAAGCCTTTCTTTTCCAGCGCATTGGCCAAATCGCTGGCATCGTTCGCCGGGTTACCCAGGGGGGCATCCTTGTAATTCGAGTTGCCGACAATCAAGGCCACGCGGGTCTCGTGCGGCTTCGGTTGGCCGACGCGATCCTGCGCCACCGCGCTACCGATTCCCGCAGCAACCAGGAGCGCAATTCCGGCGCCCACGCAGCGTCGCGCCAGCGGCTCAAGCAACGTCCGCCTCGAATCGAAACGAACGCCGATCGACATCGATAACTGATTGATTGTCATGGCCTTGAATCCAGAGTGATGGCTTTGATTATCCCATTCATATCGGAAATTTCAATAAATCCAGGCAAGAAATGCTCGGACCGGCTGATTGCCGATTAGTCGATCAAAACTTCAAATACCTCGATAGGTTCGGCTTTCCCCTTGACGTGGACCACCTGGCGACGTCCGGTGCGGATGCCCTCTCCGGCGGCGCTAATGGACGCTGCACTTGCCGCCACGATACAGCCAATTTCCTTGGTCACGCCCTCCAGTCGCGACGCCGCGTTGACGGTATCACCTATCGCAGTGAATTCGCGGCGCTTGACCGAACCGATGTCGCCCATGACCGCCGGACCGCTATGCACTCCTATGCCGATGGCAAACTCCGGCAAACCGCGATCGGGGAAGCGTTCTTTCATCCAGGTCTTGAATTTCAGCGCCTCCCGCGCCATGCCTTGCGCCGCCAGCAAGGCGCGTCGCGCGTGATCGTCATAACGAACGGGCGAGCCGAACACCGCCATCACGGCATCGCCGATGAACTTGTTCACCATGCCACCCTGCTCCAGAATCGGCTCGCAGGTCAAGCCGAAGTAGGCGTTGAGCATTTCCACGACCTCCTCGGCATCGAGCTTCTCCGAGATCGTCGTGAAGTTGCGTATGTCCGAGAACAGCACCGACACATCGAGTTTTTCGCCGCTCAGATTCGGCCGTTGTCCCTCGGCGATCAGCTTGTCCACCACCACATCGGATACGTACTGGCCGAACATCGATTTGAGATGCGCGCGTTGCCTTTCCTCCCCGGTCAGCCGTATCGCAAGGGTCGCCAGATAGGCCGTGGCGATGGCGATATGCGACGGCGCCACCGACAGCAGAAGATTTTTCTGGAACAAGGCGTAGGCGGGAATCAGGATCAGCGCCGCCAGCCCGATGCCCACTCCGAGCCCGCCGGCTGGATGCAGGCGCAGAAAAAGAATCACCGCCACAACCAGTATCGCGACGAGCGCGGGCCATGCCACCCAAAGCGAAAGCGCACGGGGATACACCCCGGAGAGAATCGTCTCGATCACGTTGGCATGTATTTCGCCGCCGATCATCGGTTCCGTCGAGTGTCCGAAAAGCACGCGCGAATAGGGTGAGAAGTGCCGATCCGATGTGCCGATGTTGTTCGGGGCGATGATCACGGAACGTCCTTTGAGCGCCTGCACCTGGGGATCAGCCAGCGCGTCGGGCTTCAGCAGTTTGCTCATCGACACGGTCAGCATGCTGCCCGGCGGCCCCACGTAACCAATTCGGCGACGCTCACGAAGGCGCGGGTAGGTTTCTCCCGCATAGGTCCAGCCATCGGCCAGGCTGTCGCCATCGGTCGCCCTCAGGACCAGTTGCATGGCGAAGCCAACTCCGGGGAACTGCAGATCCGGAATCACCACAGGATAAAAGGTCCGCACCAGCTTGTCGTTGTCCGGATACAGGTTGGCGATACCGGTATCGAAGGCGCCGTTCGGCATCATCAGCAGATGCTCCTGGGGCGGGCCCATGACCTCCATGTCGCCCTGCGAGGTTTCCACCAACTGCGCGATGAGTACCTTGCGGCCCTGCGCAAGCTGTCCGCGAAACGGCGCATCGTAATTGCGGGACACCTCGCTGTCCGGCAGATTCAGCTTGTGCAGCCAGGCCTCGGCACTGACCGCATAGATGAAATCGAGCCCGATCGACTTGACGCCCGCATCGGTAAGCGTCTGCATCGCCCGTGCAAAATGCGGCGCCCAGAACGCGAGCGGATCGTCCTTGTACAGCAGCAAGGTATCGTCGTCGACCGCCACCACGGCCGCATGCTGAGCTTCCCGCCGCTTGCCCGACAACTGATGCCAGTAGTCGTAATAGACATTCTCGTAGTCTTGCAGCCATCCAAGCCGCTCGCTGCCCAGCGAAACGACCAAAGCGAGTACCGTTACGGCGAGGAAATGCCATATCTTGCGAAACTTCTCGGCGGACCACCAATGCTGTTGACTCATGACTATCCTCAGTTCTCAGACCATCGGCCTGGCAGCTTTTCTTTTCGTTGTCTGCTGACTATCGGACTACCCAGCCGCCTTGCCCGGCGGATGGCGCGTTCGCAGCATTCTTACCCATTCTTGCAACGGAGTCGAGAGCGCGACCCGGTCCGCCTTGCAGACAGCATAGCCTGCAGGCGCTGCTGAATGCCCGGATTGATGCACGGGTTGTAAAGCTGCCCGCGACGTTGGAATCCTGAGGCCTGGGCTGTTCGCTCCCGGCCAGTGGCCTGCCCGGCATCCTGAGCAGGAACTCCGCAACGATCCCGGACTTGAAATCGGCCGAAAACCGGGCATCTATATAATCCCCGCATTCAGCCACCAAAGGAAGTTTCCCGCCATGAGCACTCGTCACGCCCGCCTGCTTATTCTCGGTTCCGGCCCCGCCGGCTACACCGCCGCCGTCTATGCGGCCCGCGCCAACCTGAAACCGGTCCTGATTACCGGGATGGCCCAGGGCGGGCAACTGATGACCACGACCGATGTGGACAACTGGCCGGCGGACGCCGACGGCGTGCAGGGCCCCGATCTGATGGCGCGTTTCGAGAAGCACGCCGCACGCTTCCAGACCGAGATCATTTTCGACCACATCCATACTGCCGCGCTCAAGGAAAAGCCGATTCGCCTGGTGGGCGACTCCGGCGAATACACTTGCGACGCGCTGATCATCGCCACCGGTGCCTCGGCCCAGTACCTTGGCTTGCCCTCCGAGGAGGCCTTTTCCGGCAAGGGCGTTTCCGCCTGCGCCACTTGCGACGGCTTTTTCTACAAAAACCAGAACGTGGCCGTAGTCGGCGGTGGCAACACGGCAGTCGAGGAAGCGCTGTATCTGGCCAACATCGCCAGCCACGTCACGGTGGTACATCGGCGCAACAAGTTCCGCGGCGAGAAAATCCTGCAGGACAAGCTGTTCGAGAAAGAGAAGGCCGGCAAGGTCACCATCAAGTGGGACCATACGCTTGACGAGGTGCTGGGCGACAAGTCGGGCGTTACCGGCATGCGCATCAAGAGCGTGAAAACCGGCGCCACCGAAGACATCCCGCTGATGGGCGTGTTCATCGCCATCGGCCACAAGCCCAACACCGACCTGTTCGTCGGCCAACTGGACATGGAAGGCGGCTACATCGTCACCCAATGCGGCCGCAGCGGTAACGCCACGGCGACCAGCATCCCCGGAGTGTTTGCCGCCGGCGACGTGCAGGACCATGTCTACAAGCAGGCCGTGACCAGCGCCGCGACCGGTTGCCAGGCCGCGCTCGATGCCGAGCGCTATCTCGACAGCCTGGAGTAAGCCCGCCACGGATCGCGGCGTGCAGGCCTCGGACGTTCTTCCCGCGGAGCCGTCAGTCATGAGCAAGCACGCTACGCCGTCGCCGGAAGAGCGCGCCGCTTTCCGGCAGGCGGTTGCCGATGTCAAGCAGCTGCAATGGGACCGCGTCCATCATGAACCGCCCTTGCCGCCGGCCATTCCACGCCAGCACATGCACGACGAGGCAGCGGCGCTGGACGAGTCACTACACGGTCCGGTACTGATCGATCTCTACCTGGAAGGCGGCGACGAAGCCGCCTGGCGGCGCGACAGCCTGCCGAAAGCCTGGCTGCGTGATTTGCGACGCGGACGCTGGGTGATACAGGAGAAACTCGACCTGCATGGACTGAATCGCGACCAGGCGCGGACTGCTGTGGCCACGTTCCTTGCTGAATGCCGACGCCACAGCTATCGCTGTGTGCGCATCGTGCATGGCAAGGGTCTAAGCTCCCCCGGTCGCGAGCCGGTGCTGAAGAAGCTGGTGCTGGGCTGGCTGAGCCAGCGCAGCGAAGTATTGGCCTTTTGTCAGGCCCGCGCCGCCGAAGGTGGCGCCGGTGCGGTGATAGTGTTGCTCGCCGCCCCCAGGTAGCAGAGCGCAGCGAGCCAATCAGCACCCCTTTCCTTGGGGCGAGGAGGGAATTCGCGGAGCCTGCTCCGCGCCGCCGCAGCCGGCCGGCCGTGCAATGCCGGTCGTGGGGTGGGGCCGGGGGATAGGCCCTCCAGTTTGCCGGCGGCGAGGCGAACGAAGCGGTCTAAATGGCCGCTTCGTTAGCCTCGCCCGTGCGGATGCGCACCACCTGTTCCACCGACGAAACGAAAATCTTGCCGTCACCGATCTTGCCGGTGCGGGCCGCCTTGATGATCGCCTCGATCGCGGGTTCCACGGTCGCCTCGGCGACAACTATCTCGATCTTGATCTTGGGCAGGAAATCGACCACATACTCTGCGCCACGATAAAGCTCGGTGTGGCCCTTCTGCCGCCCGAATCCCTTGACCTCGGTCACGGTCAAACCCGTCACTCCCACGTCCGACAGCGCTTCGCGAACCTCGTCGAGCTTGAACGGCTTGATGATGGCTTCGATTTTCTTCATTTTGTCAGTCCCTCGATATCAATTTTAGTTACGGCCGCTTCGCTCAACGCCGATAAAGTCGGCGTTAGCCTTCACTGAAACTTCGTTTCTGAAGCCGCGCAGGCGGCTGAACCCTGGTCACCCCTTTCCCCGGGAAGGGGTCGGGGGGATGGCTCACCATTCTTCGGCGTAAGCCGATGTTATCGGATAGCGCCAATCCTTGCCGAATCCGCGTTGTGTGACGCGGATGCCGACCGGCGCCTGGCGCCGCTTGTATTCGTTCTTCTTCAGCATGAAGACCACCTTGCGCACGTCCGCTTCGCTGTAGCCGCCGGCGATGATCTGGCGCGGACTTTCGTCCCGCTCCATGTAGGCTTCGATAATCGCGTCGAGGACATCGTAGGCCGGCAACGTGTCCTGGTCGGTCTGCCCCGGCTTGAGTTCGGCCGAGGGCGGGCGCGTGATGATGTTCTGCGGAATCACGTCGGAAACTGCATTGCGCCAGTGGGCCAAGCGATAGACGAAGGTCTTCGCCACATCCTTGATCACGGCAAAGCCGCCGGCCATGTCGCCATACAGCGTCGCGTAACCGACCGCCATTTCGCTCTTGTTGCCGGTGGTCAGCACGATGCGTCCGGTGCGATTCGACAGCGCCATCAGCAACATGCCGCGAATGCGCGCCTGCAGGTTTTCGTCCGTGGTGTCCCAGGACGGCTTTGGTCCGAGGGTGGCAAAAGTCGGCGCCAGCAACACGGCGAATTGCTCCATCGCCGCGGCAATCGGAATCTCGTCGTATTGCACGCCAAGCCGCCGCACCATCTCGCGCGAATCGTCGAGGCTCATCTGCGCGGTCCACGGCGACGGCATCATCACCGCGCGCACCTTGTCCGCGCCCAGCGCGTCGACCGCGATGGCCAGCGTCAGCGCCGAATCGATACCGCCGGAAAGGCCGATGATCGCGCCGGGGAAGCCGTTCTTGCCGAGATAATCCGCAACGCCAAGCGTCAGCGCGGCATAGACTTCCGCCTCGCGCGACGGCGGTTCGACCATGCGCCCGGGCAACAGGTGGCCATCGGCGTAGTCAACAAACTCCAATGCTTCGACGAAGGCCGGCAACTGATGCGTGAGCCGGCCCTGTCCGTCCATGGCAAACGACGCTCCGTCGAACACCAGTTCGTCCTGGCCGCCCACGAGATTGGCATATACCACCGGCTTGGCCGTCGCCGTAATGCGTTCGCGCAACACCTCGTAGCGTCGCACCTGCTTGTTCATGTGGAACGGCGACGCGTTGAGCGTCAGCACCAGTTCCGCCCCGGCCAGCGCCGCCGCTTCGGTGGCACCGGATTCCCAGACATCGGCACAGATCGCCAGCCCGCAACGCACTCCGTTCAGCGCTATGACGCAGGGTTCGTCCCCCGCCGCGAAATAACGCTCTTCGTCGAAGACTTCGTAATTGGGCAAGCGATGCTTGCGATAGGTCGCTACGACCTTGCCGTCGGCCAGCAGGGACGCCGCGTTGTAGCGCTTGCCCGCCGACTCCTCGGGATGACCGACCACGATCGGCAGCACCGCCGCACGGGCCAAGGCATCCAGTTGCCCGGCACAGGCGCGATAGAAATCCGGCCGCATCAAGAGGTCTTCAGGCGGATAGCCGCAGAGCGCCAATTCGGGCGTAAGCAGCACGTCCGCCCCTCCCTCGCGAGCGCGGGCGGCAAGCTCAAGTATGCGGCTGGCGTTGCCGGCAAGGTTGCCGACGTGAGCGTTGAACTGGGCGATGGCGACGCGAAGGCGTTTCATGGGGCTATCCTGGGATACCGTCTCCGCCTACAGGGACGGGGACATAACTATAGCGGATGCCTGGAAAAATCCGCAGGGTGCCGTCGCCGCGCAATGTGATGGGGACATATCCCGCCGGCGATAAAAAAGCCCGCTTCGCGGCGGGCTCGTGGCGTTCGGAAACGAATCAATACGCCGGCTTGTCCTTGGCGCTTTCGTAGGCGGCCACGCCTTCCATGATTTCCTTCTTGGCGTCTTCGACGCCAAGCCAGCCCTGCACCTTGACGAACTTTCCGGGTTCCAGGTCCTTGTAGTGCTCGAAGAAGTGCGCGATCTGGTCGAGCATGATCTGCGGCAGGTCGCGCGGACTGTCTACGTTGCGGTACATGGGTGTGAGCTTATCCACGGGAACGGCCAGCAGTTTGGCATCCTCGCCCGCCTCGTCGGTCATTTTCAGCATGCCGATGGGCCGGCAACGCACCACGACCCCCGGCGGCAGCGCGAACTGGGACATCACCAGGACATCCACGGGATCACCGTCGCCCGCGATAGTGTGCGGGATATAGCCGTAATTGCACGGATAGTGCATGGCAGTGCACATGAATCGATCAACGAATATGGCGCCGGACTCCTTGTCCACCTCGTACTTGATCGGCTCGGAGTGCATCGAAATCTCGATCACCACGTTGAAATCATTCGGCAAATTCTTGCCTGACGGAACGCGATCCAGGCCCACGGCTGGCTCCTTTTTGCTAAAGGCCAAATTATAACGCGGCGAAGATTTCGCCTTCCTGACGAAGCATGCCTATTCGATCGGACAAAAAACCCCAGATTCCCTATTGACAAGATGGCTCACATCAATGAGAATCATTCGCATTACGTTTTGCATTGAGCAGCGGTCCGCGATGAAAGCCGAAACCCAGCCACCGAAAGCACAGCCCGAGCTGCCACTCCGCAGTTCCGAAGCGCCGCGCGCACTGGACAGCGCGGCCCTGCTCGGCACGAAGGGGGAGGTCGAGATCACCCATCAGGGCGAAACCTACCGCCTGCGCCGCACGCGCCAGGGCAAGCTGATCCTCACCAAATAAGCCAGGAGCCACCATCATGTATGTCTGTGTCTGCAATGCGGTGACCGAACGCGATATCGGCAGTGCCGTTGCCGAAGGCTGCTGCAGTCTGCGACAATTGCGCGAGCAACTCGGCGTTGGCGCCTGCTGTGGCCGTTGTACGGGTTGCGCGCGCGACGTGCTGCATAACTCCCTGCACGCTCACACGCCCCATCGACCCGCCTCCGCCGGGCAACTGGCGGCGGCCTGAAGGAAGAGAGGCTCCCCATGAAAGGCGACAAGAAAGTCATCCAACTGCTCAACAAGTGCCTGGTCAATGAGCTGACCGCGATCAACCAGTATTTCCTCCACGCCCGCATGTACAAGAACTGGGGCTTCAACGCCCTGGGCAAGCGCGAGTACGAGGAATCGATCGAGGAAATGCGCCACGCCGACAAGCTGATCGAGCGCGTGCTGTTCCTCGAAGGCCTGCCCAACCTGCAGGCGCTGAACAAGCTGATCATCGGCGAGAACGTGCCCGAATGCCTGGCCGGCGACCTCAAGCTGGAGCTGGGCGCGCACGCCGACACCAAGGCCGCGATCACCTATTGCGAAAGCATGCATGACTACGTTTCGCGCGAAATCCTGGACGATATTCTCGACGATACCGAGGGCCACATCGACTACCTCGAAACCCAGCTCGAACTGATCGAGAAGGTCGGCGCGCAGAACTACCTGCAGTCGGCGATGGGAGACTCGCCCGGCTCCTAGCACCACACCCGGCGGCGCCCGCGACCCGGCGGGCGCCGCCTCACCCAGCCAGCCAGCCGCGCCATTCCGAATGGCGGCAAGCCAGCCAGAGACGATTTTTGTTCACCTTTGGAGGTTTGCCATGTCGTTCCCGTTTCGCCCCCTCGCCTTCGCCGCGCTCGCCGCGACATCCCTTTCCGCCGCCGCCCTCGAATATCCCATCGGCGTGCCGCAGAACGTCGTCGGTTTGGAAGTGGCCGCCGTCTATCTGCAAGCCGTCGAGATGGAGCCCGAAGGCCATATGCGCAAGGCATCGGAGTCGGACATCCACCTCGAAGCCGACATCCACGCCCTCGCCAATAATGCCAACGGCTTTCCCGAGGGCTTCTGGGTGCCTCACCTGCTGGTCAAGTACGAACTGACCAAGCTGCCCTCCGGCGAAGTCATCAAGGGCGACATGATGCCGATGGTGGCCAGCGACGGCCCGCACTACGGCGACAACGTCAAGCTCAAGGGCCCCGGCAAGTACAAGGTGAAGTTCACCGTCTATCCGCCCAGCGCCAAGGAAAACGCCGCCGGCAACATGTTCGGCCGCCACACCGACCGCGCCACCGGCGTGCGCCCCTGGTTCAAGCCGGTCGAAACCGAGTGGGAATTCACCTACGCCGGCGTCGGCAAGAAGGGTGGGTATTGAGATGACCCTCACCCGCAAGCTCGTGGTCGCGGCCATGGCGGGGGCTTTCGCCCTGCCCGCCTGCGCCGCCGACGACATGACGGCCCTCAAGGCCGAACTGAAGCGCCTCGCCGAGCGCATCGAGCACCTGGAACGGAACAACAAGGAGATGGAAAAGGCGCTCACCAGCGAGCGCATCAGCGAGAAGGAACCGGAAGTCGTCACCCGCATCAAGGCGGTCGAGTTCCAGACCCTCACGATGCAGAAGCAGGCGCGCCAGATCGAAGCCCTGGAAGGCATCACGGTCGGCGCCAGCCTCACCGGCGTGATGCAGAAAGTCGGCGCCCGCGGCACGGCGAGCGGCGCCGAAGAGGCCCGCGCCAACTATCGCGGCGACATCTCGGTGACCCTGCCGGGCGGCGAGATGGGCAACGCCGAGGGCAAGATCTTCACCCACTTCCGCTTCGGCCAGGGCACCGGCATCGGCCTGCAACCCACCTACACCAGCACCGCCAACACCACCGCCTTCGAGGTCGGCAGCACGCCGGCATCCGATTCCTTCGGCATCCTGGCGCAGGCCTGGTACCAACTGTCGATCCCGCTGATGGACGACGGCCTCAAGGCCAACGCCCGCGAGTACCTCCATCTCACCGCCGGCAAGATCGATCCCTTCGTCTTCTTCGACCAGAACGCGGCGGCCGACGACGAATCGGCGCGCTTCATGAACAACGCCTTCGTGCATAACCCGCTGCTCGATTCCGGCGGCGACATCCGCGCCGACGCCTACGGCTTCGCCCCCGGACTGATTGCGCAGTATGCCAACGAAAAGCAGAAAGGTTCGGAATGGGGCCTGTCGCTGGGCGTTTTCGGTTCCGGGCCGGGAGCCGACTTCACCGGCTCCGTCGGCAAGCCCTTCGTCATCGCCCAGGCCGAGACCGCCGCCCGTTTCGACTACCTGCCCGGCAACTACCGCGCCTACCTGTGGCAGAACGGGCGCGGCAACGGCTATGACGGCGTCGAGCGCAAACACGTCGGCATCGGCTTCTCCGCCGACCAGAAAGTCACCGACGAGGTGACCGTGTTCGGCCGCTACGGTCATCAGCTCAGGGGCAAGGTGCGTTTCGACCGCGCCCTGACGCTCGGCGCGGAGCTTGCCGGCACGCCCTGGGCGCGCGCCGCCGACGGTCTCGGTGTGGCCTTCGGCAGCCTGCGCACCTCGTCCTCCTTCCGCGGCGACTCGCTGACCATCGACGCAGACGCCGACGGCAACGCCGACTTCGGCTATCAGGCCGGCGGCGCGGAGAAGCAACTGGAGCTCTACTACCGCTACAAGCTCAACAGCCATGTCGAGCTGACGCCGGACTTGCAGTGGATCCGCCAGCCCGGCGGCAACGCCGCGGCGCCGATGGTGAAGGTGCTCGGCCTGCGCGCCAAGATCGGTTTCTGACCATGCCGGCCTCGCTCGCCCATCTGTTGTTCGTACTCGCGCTGTGGACGGGCCTCGGCTGGGCGACCGAGGGCCGCGCCCAGGCGGCTGCCGCGGCGCCGCCGACCTGGACCATCACCGTCCATGACGGTGTGTTCACTCCCAAACGCCTCGAAGTACCGGCCGGGCAGCGCATCAAGTTCATCCTCCGCAATGAGGGTCCGGGACCGCTGGAATTCGAGAATGCCGATCTGCACGTCGAGAAGATCCTTGCCGCCGGCGCCGAGTCCTTCGTCGTCGTCAAACTGCCGCCAGGCGAGCACATGTTCGTCGACGAGTTCAACATCGCCACCGGCGAACTGCTGGTCATCGCAAAGTAGCCCCCGACGCATGCACACCGCGACCATCACCCTCTACCCGCGCCTTCCCCGGCGCCGAACACGACTGGCCCGTCTCGGCGACTGGATGGCGCGGCATCGGCGCGCCATCCTTGCCGTGCAATGGGTGATCGTGCTGTTCTACCTGGTGCTGGTGGCCCTGCCCGCCTTCCTGCCGCACCCGCATCCGGAAGCGCGGTTGTTCTCCTCGGATTTCGGCGCCGCCTCGGCCATCGACCGCACGCTGTGCACCACCGGTGTGCAGACACCGACCGACAAGGCCGCCTACCTCGCCTGCTGGCAGGACCGCCTGGTACTGCTCGCGCAATACCTGTTCTGGGGCGTCTGGTGGCCCTTCGTGATCCTCTCGATCATGCTCATGGGCCGCGTCTGGTGCGGCGTGCTGTGTCCCGAGGGCGCCCTGACCGAGTTCGCCAGCCGCCACGGCCGCGGCGGTGCGATCCCGCGCTGGATGCGCTGGGGTGGCTGGCCGGTGGTGGCCTTCATCCTGACCACGGTGTATGGCCAGCTCGTCAGCGTCTATGACTATCCGCAAGCCGCGCTGCTGATTCTCGGCGGCTCCACCGTCGCCGCCGTCGCCGTGGGCTGGCTCTACGGCAAAGGCAAACGCGTCTGGTGCCGTTTCCTGTGTCCGGTATCGGGCGTATTCGCCCTGCTGGCACGCATCGCGCCGATCCACTTCAAGGTCGATCGCGCCGCCTGGGACGAGCATCCGCTGCGCACCACCGCAGTCGATTGCGCGCCGCTGCTCGACGTCAAGCATTTGAAGGGCGGCGCCCAGTGCCACGCCTGCGGTCGCTGCAGCGGTCACCGCGATGCCGTGGTCCTGGCCGCGCGCTCGCCCAATGCCGAGATTCTCGGCGCCGGCGGCGACACACCGCGCACCGGCGATGCGGTGCTGCTGCTGTTCGGCATGCTTGGCGTCGCCATGGGCGCCTTCCTGTGGACCGTCAGCCCTTGGTTCGTCCGCGGCAAGCAGGCCGCCGCCGAGTGGCTGGTGGCGCGCGACATATTCTGGCCCCTGGCGGACAGTCCGGCGTGGTGGCTGCTGACGAGCCACCCCGAAGCCGGCGACGTGTTTTCCTGGCTCGACGGCGCCGCGATCCTGGTCTGGATCGCCGCCTCCGCGCTGTTGCTGGGCGGCCTGTGCTGGCTGGCGGTGCGCGCCGCCGCGCGGCTGGCCGGCATCGACTGGCGCCGCTTGGCGCTGGGTCTGGTGCCACTGGCCGGCATCGGCCTGTTTCTCGGCCTGTCGATGATGAGCGTCACCCACCTGCGTGCCGAAGGCCTGCCCTTGGGCTGGCTGCCGGGCTTGCGCGGCATTCTGCTGGGCGTCGGCCTGCTGTGGTCGGCATGGCTGGGCGGGCAACTGATCACAGTCGGTGCTGGCTCGCTTTGCGTGCCTGGAATTCCGCTTCGCGGGCAGGCAACGGCGGCTCGCATGCTGGCCGGCCTGATCTGGCTGCTGCCGCTGGGCGCGGTCGGCGGCACCTGGATTTTGGCGTTCTACGTCTGGTAAGGAGAGCTTCATGAGCGAAGACATGCAACTCGAACAACCGCCCGCGCGCATGGTCGCCGGCGCCCTGGCCCACCTCGCGCGGCACATGGAGACCGGCTGCGCGCGCGCCGGTCATCTCGCCGCCATGCTGCTCGACCAGGTTGCCAACGACCCCGAGGCGGATGGCCATCTGCGGGCCCACGCCCGCGACCTGGTGGAAATCCTCGAACGCGATGCGCTGCTGGGCCAGGCCGGCGCAACCGCCGCCAGCGCGAACAACCCGGCCGGCGCGCAGGTCCCGTCGCGAAAGGCGATCGCACGGCCATGAGCACGCTGGCGCAGATGATCAGCAGCGCGTTCCCCGACGGGCAGCGCTGCCTGTGCTCGCCCGACGAAGTTGCCGTCGCACGCCTGGGGCGCCGCCGCAAGTTGTGGGAACTGCCGCACGCTCATCATTGCGCGCTGATCGGCACCTGCCTGCCGTTGGCTGAAATGCGCAAGCTCGCCCCCCACTCCGGCTACGACGTCAGCGCTATGAGCGACTACAGCCTGCATACCGTGGTGGTCGGCCATTGCGAAGATCGCTGCGCACTGAGCGAGGCGATTCAACGCTTCCTCGACAAGCGCCATGCCCAGGCCATCGCCCGTTTCGCCCCGGCCACCGATGCCGCCGCAGTCGCCTCGCTATGGCGCGACGCACTGGCAGGCGGCGACGACATCCCCGGCGCGCTCTGGGCGGCGTGGACCCATCCGGCCATGGACGACGAGCTCGGTCGCGACGTCCATGGCGACATCCACATGCTGTCGCACCAGATCGGCAGCACGGTGCGGGCGGAGCTGCGCCAACTGGAACAGCACAAGCGCGACGCCACCCGACTGCGTACCGAGGCCGACACGCTGCGTCGCGCCATGAGCGAAATGCAGCAAACCCATGACAAGGCGATCGCCGCCCTGCGCCGCGACCTGGCCGTTACCGAGCAGCGCGCCGCGCGCTTCGAAGGCCAGGAACTCACACTTGCCGCCGCCGCGCGAATCCGCCAGCAGCATGCCGACGAGCAGCAGCGTGCGGCCGCGCTGGCGGCGCGCGTCGAACTGCTGGAACAGCGCAACGAAGCCGCGCAACAGCAGACGGCCCGGCTCGAACAGGATCTGCAGGAAGCCCGCGCCGAACTCGCTGCCACCGAGCAGGCCCTCGTCGCCGTACTCGGCACCGGGGAAACCGGCAGCGCGAACTGCGACGGCAACTGCCCCACGGCAGCCCCCCTCTCCGGTCGCTGCGTGCTCTGCGTTGGTGGCCGCAGCGGCCTGGTCGACGGCTACCGCAAACTGGTCGAGCAGCGCGGCGGGCGCTTCCTCCATCACGACGGCGGACAGGAAGAACACCTGCATCGCATCGATGCGGCGATCGCCAATGCCGACGCCGTGGTCTGCCAGACGGCCTGCGTGTCGCACGCCGCCTACTGGCGCCTCAAGGACGCCTGCAAGAAGCTCGGCAAGCCCTGCGTCTTCGTCCAGTCGCCCGGCGTCGGCAGCTTCGCGCGCAGCATCTCGGCACTGATGAACGCAGGACCGGCGGATCAGGTCATCCGCGTCGCCGGTTTGCGCAGCGGTAGTCCCGGCGTACAAGGTAGCGCCTGAACCATGTACGCCGGCGCCGACCTTCTCGACCGGTCCGCAAGACCGCGCCTGTCGCCGATGGGTCTCGGCACGGTGGTACTGGTGCACCTGCTGGTGCTGTTCGGCCTGGTGCGGATGAAGCTGATCGCGCTGCCGGCACCGCTCGCGGTACTCAGCGTCAGCCTGCTGCCGCCGGCACCCGAAATCAAGCCGCAACCGGAAATCGTGCCGCCCAGGCCGAAGCCCGTGGAACGGCGTCCGACGCCCACACCCCAGCCGATCCAGCTCGCTGCCCCGGCCGAAGCGCCGGCACCTGCGCCGCCCCCTATCGCCGTGGCGCCAGCGCCGACTGTTGCCGCCCCCCCGGCCCCGGTCGCGCCGCCACCCGCGGCCGTGCCGACCCCGCCGCGCTTCGACACCGATTACCTCTACAACCCCAAACCCGACTACCCGGCGATTTCCCGCCGCCTCGGCGAACAAGGTCGCGTCTTGCTGCGCGTGCATGTCGCCAGTGACGGCACCGCCGCCGACGTGCAGGTGCAAGTCTCCAGCGGCTCGCCGCGCCTCGACCAGTCGGCGCTGGACGCCGTGCGCCGCTGGCGATTCGTCCCGGCGAAGCTCGGCAAGGAACCGATAGCCGCCTGGGTTCAGGTACCCATCGCATTCACCTTGAAGGACTGACCATGGAAACATCCCTCGGCTTCGGCCACTTTCTCGCCAACACCGACGGCATCGCGCGCTTCATCCTCGCCCTGATGCTGGTCATGTCGGTCGGCACCTGGTACCTGATCGTTACCAAGGGCCTCCAGTCGATCCGCTCGCAACGCCTGAGTGCGGCCTTCCTCAAGGCCTTCTGGGCCGCGCCCAGCCTCGACGCCGTCGCCCGCCACCTGCGCCAGAGCGGTGTCGCCGAGCCCTTCTCGCATCTCGTACACCACGGTTTCACCGCCATCGAGCAGCACAAGGCCGGGCGCGAGACACGCGGCCTGGTGGACGCCGGCACGCCCGACGAATTCCTCACGCGGGCCATGAAACGCGCCATCGCCCAGGACAAATCGCGCCTCGAATACGGCCAGACCTTCCTTGCCACGGTGGCCTCCTCGGCGCCCTTCGTCGGCCTGTTCGGCACCGTCTGGGGCATCTACCACGCCCTGATGGCCATCGGCATGAGCGGCCAGGGCACGCTGGACAAGGTTGCCGGCCCGGTCGGCGAGGCGCTGATCATGACCGCCGTCGGCCTCGCCGTGGCGATTCCGGCCGCCGTCGCCTACAACGCCTTCGCCCGCAGCAACCGCAACACCCTGGCAGCGCTCAACTCCTTCGCCCACGACGTGTTCACCTTCCTCGCCACCGGCCTCAAGAACGCGCCGCAGCAGGGCGACGTCGCCGCCACCTCGGAACGCATCATCGCCCGGGTGCAGGCTCGCGCGACGGCATGAGGAGACGAACATGAGCGCCCCGCACGGCCGCCCGAAGGGGCGCCAGCCATCGACCGGAGCCGCTTTGCGGCGAACCACCGTCACCCCCTCCTGTGGGGAGGGGGTTGGGGGGAGGGCAGTCCAATGAGCTTCGCATCCCTCAACGACGACGACGGCAATGAAGCGCTGGCCGAGATCAACATGATTCCGCTGATCGACGTCATGCTGGTGCTGCTGGTGATTTTCATCGTCACCGCGCCCTTGCTGACCCACGCCGTGAAGGTCGATCTGCCCAAGGCCACATCGAGTCCGAACCTGACCAAGCCGGACAACGTGCAGGTCGCGATCGACGGCGCCGGCCAGGTGTATTGGAACGGCGAGGTGATCACCGCCGCGGTCCTCGACCAAAGGCTGCGCGCCGCCGCCGCGCTGGCGCCGCAACCCGAACTGCACCTGCGCGCCGACCGCATCACGCCCTATCAAAAGGTGGCCGACGTCATGTCGGCCTCGGCGCGCGTCGGCCTGACCCGGATTGGTTTCGTCACAGAGCCCACCCATTCGAATTAGCGGCAACAGCGCCTGCCCGTCGCGGCGCCCGCAACCGCAAGCAGCATCACAACCCCGGCAAGCCAGGCGATTTCCCCCAGCCAGCCATCCCTACAGGAGAAATCACGAAATGTTCCCAAGCCGCTTCAAACCTGCCGCC
Source organism: Rhodocyclales bacterium RIFCSPLOWO2_02_FULL_63_24 (assembly GCA_001828935.1). Taxonomy (GTDB): domain Bacteria; phylum Pseudomonadota; class Gammaproteobacteria; order Burkholderiales; family Rhodocyclaceae; genus Sulfuritalea. Next base: position 137,906 of record MHZX01000092.1, on the reverse strand, counting down.
ATCGCGGTCATCGCCGCCTGCGGCGCCATCGGCCAGGTTCACGCCGCCGACGCCACCCTGCCGCAGGTCACCGTGCAGGATCAGACCGAACGCGCCGACGGCCCGGTCACCGGCTACCGCGCCACGCGCTCGGCCACCTTCACCAAGACCGACACGCCGCTCAAGGAAGTACCCGCCTCGATCAGCGTGGTGCCGGAATCCCTGATCAAGGACCAGGCCATGTCCAGCATCGCCGACGTCCTGCGCTATGTGCCCGGCACCCACGGCTCGCAGGGCGAGGGCAATCGCGACCAGGTCATGCTGCGCGGCATCAACACCACCGCCGATTTCTTCGTCGATGGCGTGCGCGACGACATGCAGATCTTCCGCGATCTCTACAACCTGGAGCGCGTCGAAGTGCTGAAAGGCCCCGGCGGCATGGCCTTCGGCCGCGGCGGCGCCGGCGGCGTGATCAATCGCGTGGTCAAGAAACCGCAGTTCGCCCACGTCGGCCAAGCCAGCGTCAGCCTGGACAGCGAGAGCCGCCTGCGCGGCAGCGTCGATCTCGGCAACAAGGCCAGCGACACGGCCGCCTGGCGCCTGAACGCCATGGCCGAAAACGGCAACAGCTTCCGCAACGGCGTCGACCTCAAGCGCCAGGCGGTGAACCCCACCGTGACTTTCCTGGTGTCGCCCAAAACCACGCTGACCCTCGGCTTCGAGCATGCGCGCGACACGCGCACAGCCGACCGCGGCATCCCCTCCGCCGCCGCCACTCTGCTCCCTTTCGACACCGACAGCGCCAGCTTCTTCGGCAATGCCGAGCAGAGCGAAGCGCGCTCCACGGTCAACGGCCTGACAGCCGTACTGGAGCACGATTTCGGCACCGGCAGCCAGATCAAGAACCACTTCCGCGTCACCGGCTACGACAAGTTCTATCAGAACGTCTATGCCGACGGCGCCGTCACCGCCGCCGGCCTGGTGAAGATCTCGGCCTACAGCAACGCCGACAAGCGCACCAACATCTTCAACCAGACCGACCTGACCACAAAGTTCAACGCCGGCGGCTTCGAACATACTCTGCTGAGCGGCCTCGAACTCGGCCGCCAGGACACCACTAGCGTGCGCAAGACGGGCTTCTTCGGCGCCGCCACCTTCCTCAACGTGGCCGCCACCTCGCCCCTTGCGACGGCCACCGATTTCCGCGCCAGCGGCGGCACCGCCGACAACGCGACCACGGTCGACCTCGCCGCCGTCTACGCACAGGACCAGATCGCCCTGAACAAGGAATGGAAGCTGCTGGCCGGCCTGCGCTACGACCACTTCAAGACCAGTTTCGACGACCGCCGCAGCCTGGTCGCCGCCACCGACCTGGCGCGCACCGACAATGCGCTCAGTCCGCGCCTGGGCCTGACCTGGTCGCCCACCGCGAACGCCACCTGGTATGCCAGCTACAGCTCGGCCTTCCTGCCCTCCGGCGAACAGTTGAGCCTGGCCGCCAATACCGCCGACATGGCGCCGGAAACCGCCAAGAACTACGAAGCCGGCGTGCATTGGGATCTTCTGCCCAAGCTGACGCTCTCCGGCGCCGTGTTCCGCACTGACCGCGACGACGTCAAGGTGGTGGACCCGGGCAATGCCGCCTTGCTGATCCGTGCCGGACAACAGCGTACCGACGGCGTCGAACTCGGCTTGCAGGGTGAAGTGACCCGAAACTGGGAAATCTACGCCGGCTACGCCAACCTCGACGGCCGCATCGTCAAGGGCACCACGGTACCCGCTGGCCGCCGCGTCGGCCTGGTGCCGCAAGACAGCCTGTCGCTGTGGAACAAGGTCGGCCTCGGCGGCGGCTGGAGCGCAGGGCTCGGCGTGACTTACCAGTCCGAGGTCTATACCTCGACCAACAACACCGTGAAATTGCCGGCCTACACCCGCGCCGACGGCGCGCTCTACTACGCCTTCGCCGGCGGCAAGACGCGGCTGGCGCTGAACGTCGAGAACCTGTTCGACAAAAAGTACTACGCCACGGCGCACAACGACAACAACATCAGCCCGGGCGCGCCGCGCAACGCCCGCCTGACGCTGAGCACCTTGTTCTGACGTAAC
>MHZX01000092.1:133432-135791 GCA_001828935.1 Rhodocyclales bacterium RIFCSPLOWO2_02_FULL_63_24 | reverse complement strand
TGCCGGCGCCGCGCCTTAGCCGGCCGGTCGGGTCCAACCCCCCGGCCAAACAGAAGAGTTCAGATTTTTGCAGTTTTTCTTTACTTCTCAATTGCGAATGATTATCATTTGCGCCGTAATCTGAGTCGCCAGCCACCCGTGGGATCCGTGCCGCCGCATCGGCCCGAGGCAGCCAGCCAGGAACACCTTATGTTCTTCTGGGGACTGCATCATGCAAAGCAAAGATCTCTATGCCGGGGCCCTGACCTTGGTACTGCGCCATGATCTGACCGGCTGTGCGCAGTCTGCCCACCAGGCAGTCGACCTGCTGCAACGCCTGGCCGCTTTGCCGACGGCCGACAGCGACACCCGCAGCCTGTGCGAACAGATGTGCGAGCGCCTGCTGGACGAGGTGGAGCACGCGACATGAAACTCACCGCCCTGAGCAGCGCCCTGGCTGCCGTCCCCGGCGCACCCGCCGTCCTGCCAGCGCCGACTCTCCCCAGCACGTCGTCGCGCCGACTCAAGCTGTGGGACCTGGAAGAAAAATATCATTGCCCGGTGATCGGCACCTGCGTGCAACTGGAGGAACTGGTGCGCTTCGCCAAGCGCTTCGATTTCTCCAGCGAGTTGCACGACGAATTCGCCCTGCATGTGGAAGCGGTGAACCACTCCCTCGAACGCAACGTATTCTCCGAGGCGCTGCAAAAGCATCTTGAACGCAAGTACGCATTGGCGGTGAAGCAGTTCAACGCCGCCCGCAGCGACCAGGAGGTGCTTGCCCTTTGGCGCGAATGCCTGAGCCGCGGCGAGGTCGCCGCGCCGGTGTGGGCGACGCTGACCCACAAGCACGCCAGCAGCGCCACGCGCCACTTCGTCTATGCCGACATCCACATGCTGTCGCACCAGGTCGGCGCCGGCCAAGCCGCCGATGCCCGCCGCCTGGCCTTCCTCGAAAAGGAAAACGTCGAACAGCGCCACCGCGTCCTCGCCGAACGCCGCGACACCGAACGGCGCGAAGCGGCGCTGGCCCGCCGCGTCGAGGATCTCGAAACGAAGCTGGCCCGCCTGGCCAAGGCCGAACAGGAAACCTCCGACCTGCGCGCCCGTCTGATCCGATACGAGGAAGGAAGCGTGGTGGTCGAGATGGGACACCGCCTGGCCGAACTCGAGCGCGCCAACCAGCGCCTGCTGGCCGAGTCGCGCCGCGTCTGGGAACTGGAAAAGACGCTGGCCGCCACGCGCACCGAGGCGACCCGATTTGCCGCCGAGCGCGACCAACTCGGCGCCGAATGCGATGCCCTCGAACGCATGTTGCTTGCCGGGGAAAACTGCGACGGCGAATGCACGGCGGGCTGTGCCCCCGCCACCGACACCGAGGGCGAACCGCGCAGCGTGCTCTGCGTCGGCGGCCGCACCGCGCTGGTGGCGCAGTACCGCGCCCTGGCGCAGCGCATCGGCATCCGCCTGGTACACCACGACGGCGGGCAGGAGGAAGCGCTCTCGCGCCTGCCCGACATGATCGCCGGCGCCGACGCGGTGATGTGCCCCACCGACTGCGTCAACCACGCCGCGTATTACCAGCTGAAGCGCCACTGCAAGCGCAGCGGCAAGCCCTGCCTGCTGTTCAGGGGCGCCAGCGTCTCCGGCTTCGCCGTGGCGCTGGCGCGACTGGCGGCCGGCCAGGTCAGCATTGCCGGCGCCGCGAACGGCGCGCCGGCCTGAGCAATTACCGCTTCATTTCAACCACCCATGCCAGCCACCCATCGGCCCTACCGAACGGCAGCCAGCCCAGCGCGAACCTGCCATCCCGATAGGAGAACTCCATGCATTCCGCCCCGTGCCCGCGACCGCTTGCCGTCGTCATCGCCGCCCTGCCGCTCATCCTGCTGCCTCAAGGCGCCAGCCACGCCCAGGCCATACAGGTGGCGATGAAGGAGGTGCTCGTCACGGCGACGCGCTCGTCACAGGAAGTCGAGATCATGCCCGGCACGGTGACCACCGTGACCAGGGAGGAGATCGAGCGCCGCCAGGCCAATGACATCGCCGACCTGTTCACCGACGAACCGGACATCTCGATCAACAGCGACGCAAAGCGCTTTGGCACCGGCGGCATCAACATCCGCGGCATCGAGGACAACCGCATCCTGCTGCTGATCGACGGCGTGCGGACCAGCGATTACCGCAGCGGCGGGTCGACCAACTACACCGCCTCCGTCCGCGACCTGCCCGACCCCGACTTCGTCAAGCAGGTCGAGATCGTGCGCGGCCCCGGCTCCAGCCTCTACGGCTCGGACGCCATCGGCGGCGTGATCGGCTTCCTCACCCTCGAACCGGACGATTACCTCACGGATGGCAAGACCCAGGCCAAGGGCGCCAA
>MHZX01000092.1:50114-133388 GCA_001828935.1 Rhodocyclales bacterium RIFCSPLOWO2_02_FULL_63_24 | reverse complement strand
GAACCGGACGATTACCTCACGGATGGCAAGACCCAGGCCAAGGGCGCCAAGCTGTCCTATTTCGGCGAGAACGCCGGCCTCAAGGGCAGCGCCTGGCTCGCGTCACCCGCAACACCGGCTCGGATGGCCTGACCCGGCACAAGATCAGCCTCGACTATGTGCATGCGCCGACGGCAAGCTGGTACGACCGACTGAGCGCCAAGGCCTACTGGCAACGGCAACGAACGGACAACTACAACTACCAGTTGCGCAGCAATGCCTCCTTCAATGCCACTTGGGGTTGCTCATCCGTCACCGCCGGTGTCGGCAATTGCGACGTCAATCAACGGTTCAAGTTCGAGCAGCAGCACCTGGGCAGCAGCCTGGTGATGGAAAAGGCCATCGCCGGCAGCTTGCCCCAGTTCCTGACCCTCGGCGCCGACCTGTCGCGCACCACCACCAAGGAAACCAAGGACACCACCTGGACCAACCTCGCCACAGGCGCCGTATCCAACAAGTTCCTCGGCGAAACCTACCCCCTGAGCGAGTTTCCCAAGGGCCACATGGACCAGCTGGGCCTCTTCGGCCAGGATGAAATCCACCTCGCAGGCGGCCGCCTGCGCCTGACCCCGGGTCTGCGCTACGACGCCTTCAAGCTGAAGCCCGAGGACGATCCCATGTTCCACCCCGCCGCCGGCTTCACCGCCGTCGGCAAGAGCGGCAACCGCCTGTCACCCAAGCTGCTGGCCTCCTTCGAAATCGTTCCGCAATGGCATGCCTACGGTCAGTACGTCGAAGGCTATCGGGCCCCCAGCTACGAGGAGGTCAACCGGGTCTTCCTCAACAATCAGCAGAACTACGGCTCCGTGCCCAACCCCAACCTCAAGCCCGAAACCAGTCAGGGGCTGGAGTTTGGTCTCAAGGCGGGCGGCAAGGCACTGGGCGGTGCCGTGTCTGCCTTCAGCAATACCTATGATGATTTCATCGAGTCGGTCAAGCTCGCCGCCGGCGATCCCTCCCTGCTGCCGGCGCCCTACACTTCGACCTACCAGTACCGCAACCTGAGTAACGTTCGAATTCATGGTTACGAACTGCGTGGCCATTGGCGAGCCCGCAAGGACCTGAAACTATCCGCTGCCTACGCCTACGCTTGGGGCGAGTACGAATCCACGCCGGGCGTCAAGCTCCCGCTCAACAGCATCGAGCCGCGCCGCATCACGCTGACCGCGCTGTGGACGCCCGTCGCCGATCTCGGGCTGGAAACCCGCATCCGCGCCGCCGCCAAACAAAGCCGTGTCGACGACTCCTCGGCAACCCTGTTCCGCCCCGGTGGCTACGCCGTGGTGGATCTCGGCGGTTGGTGGCAGATCAAGCGCGACACCCGTCTCAACGTGAACGTCGGCAACCTCTTCGATCGCAAGCACTGGCTGTGGGCCACGGCACGCGGCATGAACGCCGGCGACCTGGGGCCGGAGTTCTACACCCAGCCCGGCCGCAACCTCTCGGCCAGCCTCAAGGTCGATTTCTGACTCCGCCATGAAAACCGACGAGCTTCCAGACATCGTCTTCCTGATGGCTTCGGCCCTGGTGGTGATGACCCGCTTCATCCAGACCGGCTGCCCCCGCCAGGGAGCGCTGGTGCGCCGCCAACTCGGTTTTCTCCAGAGCTATCCCGACCATCTGATGCCACCGCCGCTGAAGGCCGCCGTACGCCGCCTGCACGGCGACTGGGAGCTGATGCTGCTGGGCACCCCGCAAGGCAATGCCGCCACCCCCTCCACCCTGCAATGAGGCCCCGCCATGAACGCCGAACTTGATCCGATACCGTCGCGCCACGACACGTTCGTCGCCATCCGTCGCCTGCGCGCACCGCGCCGCGCCGATGCGGCGGCAATCCTGGTACGTGAGGAGCTGCTGTTTCCACCGGTGCCCGCCGCCGAACTGGAACGCGACATCGCCGATTTGCTGCAAGCGATGCGACGCAGTCCGGGCTGTCTCGGCTGCGACAGCCGGCGCGGCGCCGGCACGGCGGAGCTGGCGCACTTTCGCCTGGAAAGCCGCTGGTCCGCGGCGGACAACTTCGTGGCCTGGACCAGGCGCACGCTGTTCACCGCCATCGCCGGCGAGCTGCGGAGTCGGCGGCTGCGCATCGAGCCGCTGGACGCGCCAACACCGACGGCATGAAGGCCGGCTCGTTCCTCCGTCGCGGTGCGGCCGGCCTGCTGCTGTTTGCCGTCACGGCCGCGCAGGCGGCCTCGCTGCTGTTCGTCACCAGCAACCCGATCCCGCCCGGAAAGTTCCGCCTGCTGGCCGACATCGCGGCACCCCACGGCATCAAGGTCGATACGCGCTATATCGAAAAGCTGCCGGCCGAGGTGGACGCCGGCCTCTTCCGCCGCCATGACATGGTGATCGTCGATGCGCCGCGCGACCACTTGCGCGACGCGGTGCAGGCCAGGCTTGCGCCGGCCCTGCCCGGCCTCAAAGTGCCGTCGCTGTGGCTGCACGGCAGCCAGCCGACCTGGAGCGGCCTGCCTGGGCCGCTGGCGCAGCGGCTGCACAGCTATTACACGAACGGCAGCAAGGCCAACTTCAAGGGCTTCTTCCAGACCCTCGCCGCCCATTTCGGCGGCAAGCCCGGGGACGGCATCGCCGCGCCCATCGTCTTTCCCAAAACCGCGATCTACCATCCGCGGGCGCCCGGCCTGGTCTTCGCCGATCCCGCCGCCTACCTCGCCTGGAAGCAGGCGGATGCCGCCGGCGCCGGCAAGCCGCCGGTGATCGCCATCGCCCTGCACCAGCAATACATCGCCGCCGAACAGACCGACTTCATCGACGACCTGATCGCCCGCATCGAAGCCGCCGGGGCGCTGCCGCTGGCCTTTTACAGCCCGGTCATGGATGCCGACGCCATGCGCCGGATCATGGCTCCCGGCGGCCCGCAGCTCGCCAATGTGCTGATCAACACCCAGATCATGCTCAACCCCGATGGCCGCCGGAAGGAATTCGAGGCCATGGGCCTGCCGGTGATCCAGGCCATGCCCTACCGCAAGGGCGACGCCGCCGCCTGGGCCGCCGATCCGCAGGGCGTGGCGCTGATGGACATTCCTTTCTACCTGGCCCAGGCCGAATATGCCGGCGTTGCCGACATCCAGATCGCCGCGGCCACCGACAAGACCAGCGACCAGATCGTGCCGATCGCCGCCCAGTCCGCCGCCATCGTGGCCAAGGCGCTGAACCTGGCCCGACTGCAGACGCGGCCCAAGGCCGAGAAGAAGATCGCCCTGCTGTTCTGGAACTACCCGCCGGGCGAGAAGAACCTGGGCGCCTCCTACATGAATCTTCCGCGCAGCCTGGAAGCCACGCTGGCGGCACTTAAAAGCGCCGGCTACGCCACCCAGACCGCCGCCGAGAAGGAGCTGACCAAACTGCTGCAACGTCTGCTGGCGCCCTTCTACCAGCCGCCGACGGACAACGCCGAACTCGACGCGCTGCTGCGCGACGGGCTGGCCGAACTGTTCCCGGTCGCCCGCTACCGGGCCTGGCTCGACGGCCTGCCGCCGGCCGTGAAGGCAGCGCTGATGAAGGACTGGGGCGAGCCGGAAAAGTCGGCGATGGTGCTACGGCGCAACGGCGAGGCATATTTCGCCGTGCCTCGGCTCAAGCTCGGCAATCTGATCGTCATGCCGCAGGCGCCGCGCGGCGAGTTTGGGAAAAGCGGCGGCCAGGACAAGGAGAAAGCCCTCTACCATTCCAGCAGCGCCGCACCGCCCCACTTCTACGTCGCCAGCTACCTCTGGGCACGCCAGCGGTTCGGCGCCGACGCGCTGATCCACTACGGCACCCAGGAATGGCTGCCGGGCAAGGAGCGCGGCCTCTCGGTCTACGACTACCCGCTGCTCGCCATCGGCGATGTCCCGGTGATCTATCCCTACATCGTGGACAACATCGGCGAAGCCACCCAGGCCAAGCGCCGCGGCCGCGCCGTGACCGTCACCTACCAGACGCCACCCTTCGCCCCGGCCGGTCTGCACCAGGCGCTGACGCAAATCCACGACCTGCTGCACGCCTGGCTGGCGCAGGACGAGGGCGCCGTAAAGGAGAAGCAAAAGGCCGAGTTCCTGCAGTTGGTGAAGCAGCAGCACATCGAGAAAGACCTGGCCTGGGACGAGGCGCGTATCGAGCAGGATTTCCGCGGCTTCGTCGACACGGTGCACGACCACCTGCACGAACTGGCGCGCAGCGCCCAGCCCATGGGCCTGCATACCTTCGGCCGCGGCGCCGACGAGAAATGGCGTCTGGGCACGGTGCTGCTGATGCTGGGCAAGGACTTCGTCGAAGCCGCCGCCGGCCCCGATGAAGATGCCGACGAAGTGCTGGTCGGCGACTACGCGAAACTCGTCGAGTCCTCGCCCTATCGGTTGCTCAAGCGTCATCTGATCGACGGCGTGACGACCGCCGGCCTCGCGCCGAAACTCAAGGAGGCGGTGGACCGAGGCCGGCGCTGGTATGCCGACCTCGCCGCCGGCAACGAAATGACGGCGCTGCTGGCCGCACTCGACGGCCGCTACATCCCGACCTCCTACGGCGGCGACCCGATCAAGAACCCGGAGTCCTTGCCCACCGGGCGCAACCTCTACGGTTTCGACCCCTCGCGCATCCCGACCAAGGCCGCCTGGGAAGCCGGCAAGGAGGCCATGGAAAACCTCCTCGCGGCCCACCGCAAGCAGTCCGGCCGCGCACCGAAAAAACTCACCTTTTCGCTCTGGTCGGTGGAAACCATGCGCCACCAGGGCATGCTCGAAGCCCAGGCGCTGTGGGGGCTCGGCGTCGAACCGGTGTGGGATGCCGGCGGCCGCGTCAGCGACGTCAGGCTGGTGCCGCGCGATACCCTCAAGCGCCCGCGCGTGGACATCGTGCTCTCCGCCACCGGCCTCTACCGCGACCACTTTCCCAACGTCATGAAGCAGCTGGCCAAGGCGGCCAAGCTCGCCGCCTTGGCCAATGAAAACGACAACCCGGTGGCCGCCAATGCGCGCGCAATCGGCGCCAGCCTGGTCCGCCAGGGCTGGACCCGGGACGCGGCGCAGAAGGCCGGCCAGACCCGCACCTTCTCCGCGCAATCGGGCCGCTACGGCACCGGCCTGGACGACGCGACGCTCGCCACCGACACTTGGGCCAGCAAGGCCGAGGGCGACCAGAAGCTGGCCCAGTTGTATCTCTCGCGCATGCAGTTCGCCTACGGCCCGGACGAAGAGGACTGGGGCAAGGACGCCAAGGCCTTGAGCGGCGGCAAGGCCGGCAACCTCTATGCGATGCAGCTCAAGGGCACCGAAGGCGCGGTGCTCTCGCGCACGTCCAACCTCTACGGCATGCTGACCACCGACGACCCTTTCCAGTACCTCGGCGGCATCGCATTGGCGGTGCGTCACCTCGACGGCAAAGCACCGGAGCTTTATATCTCCAATCTGCGTGGTTCCGGTTCCGGCAAAGTCGAGGGCGCCGCCCAGTTCCTCGCCAAGGAACTCGCCACCCGCAACTTCCATCCCGGCTACATCAAGGGCCTGATGGCGGAGGGCTACGCCGGCACCCTGGAGGTGCTCGACAGCATGAACAATTTCTCGGGGTGGACCATGGTCGCGCGCGAGATCGTGCGCAACGACCAATGGCAGGAATTCGCCGACGTCTATGTCCGCGACAAGCACCGGCTCGGCCTCAGGACATGGTTCGAGCGCGAAAACCCGCATGCCCTGGCGCAGACCATCGAGCGCATGCTGGAAGCCGCGCGCCATGGCTACTGGGAAGCCGATCCCGCCACCGTCGAGGAGCTCAAGCAGACCTACCGCGAACTGGCCCAGCGCTACGACGTGCGCAGCGACAACGCCAAGCTGCGGGCCTTCGTCGGCATGCCGGGCTTCGGTCTCGGCGCCGTGCCACCGGCGCCGACTCCCGCCATACGAGCCGCCGCCGCAACCACTACCGCAGCCGCAGCCGCAGCGCCGCAAATCACCGGCATGAAGCTGGAGCAAGTGCCGCCGCAAGTCATCCAGGCCTTGGGAGCCCTGCTGATAGCCTCCGTCGTCCTGCTGGTGCTCGTCCCGCTCGGCGGCGCCTGGCGCCAATGGAAAAGAGCCGCCAACGCTTGACATCCCGGCGACCGAAGCCCCAACCCGCAATCAAACCAAGGAAACACCATGAACGAATCCTCCCTGATTGAGCTGCTGATGTACCAGATCGGGCAACTATTCCTGATGCCCGTGCTTTTCCTGGTCGCGACCCTGTTCGCCTATGCCCTGTATTCGCTCGGCACGTTCGCCGTACAAGCCTTGCAGCGACGCCGGCGCGGTGATTCGCTGGCCGGTTTCCCGCTGCTGGCCTACCACCGCGCCAAACCGGGGAGCAGCGTCGACGAACTCGACCTGCATGCCCACAAGATGCTGGAGCCGGCGCGACTGGCCAGCCGCGTGGCACCGATGCTGGGCCTGGTCGGCACCATGATCCCGATGGGGCCGGCGCTGAAATCGCTGGCCGACGGCAATCTCGCGCAAGTGTCGGGAAACCTCACGGTCGCCTTCTCGGTGGTCACCATCGCCCTGATCGCGGCCAGCATCACTTACTGGATTTCCAACGTGCGCCGTCGCTGGCTGGCCGAGGAACTGCTTGAACTTCAGAGCGAAGGCCGCCCATGAGCCTCAAGTTATTGCACGAACCCGAGAACGACGACCCGATCCTTTCGGTGGTGAACATCATCGACATTTTTCTGGTAATCATCGCCGCCCTGCTGATCACGGTGGCCCAGAACCCCCTGCTGAATCCGTTCTCGAAGAAGGATGTGACCGTGATCACCGACGCCGGCAAGCCGAGCATGGAAATGCTGGTGAAGAAAGGCGAGAAGATCGAGCGCTACAAGTCGAGCGGCGCGATCGGCCAGGGCGAAGGCGCCAAGGCCGGCACCGCCTACCGCATGAAGGACGGCTCCATCGTGTATGTGCCTGAAAGCGGGGCGTCCGACGGCGCACGGGCGCTCTAACCCACTGAACCCATATTGCCTATCGAGGCGTCCGGGGCGACAATGTTGCCAGCCAGCCAACCGCCATGCGGCCAGCCAGCCAACCCATCCATCACGTTTCGGGAGGCAGCCATGAAAGGCGAAACCAAGATCATTGCGTCGCTCAATTCCCTGCTGGCCGGCGAACTCACCGCCATCGACCAGTACTTCATCCATTCCGAAATGCTCGCCAACTGGGGTCTGCACCGTCTCGCCGAGCGCCTGCGCCACGAGGTGGAAGATGAGCGCGGCCACGCCCGCGCCCTGATTGCGCGCATCCTGTTCCTGGAAGGGGTGCCCGATCTGGCGACCCGTGCTCCCCTGGCGGTGGGCAAGGACGTACCGCATATGCTGAAGAACGACCTCGCGGTGGAATTGGACGTGGTGAAAGCCTTGCGCGCAGCCATCGCCGAGTGCGAGAAACTCCACGATTACGTGACGCGGGAAATGCTCGAACAGCTTCTCGAAGATACCGAGGAAGACCATGCCCACTGGCTCGAACAGCAGCTCGGCTTGATCCGCATGGTCGGACAGGAGAACTACATCCAGTCCCAGATGGGTTCGCCGCCCGGCACCGCCACCTGAGCACGACGCGGGGCGACTCGGAGCGCCCCGGCTAGCTCCGGCGCCGATTCGGCGCACTGCAACCAGAATCCCTTTCATCTATCGCCCTGCGCAACTCGCAGGGCGATAGCGCTCGCCTATTGAATCTATTTTGACAATCAATTAGACGATACCGATTGCAATAATTAATATTCACTCCATCGCAGCAAATCATTTCAACCACCCAAGGAGATCCACCATGAACGCATCCCTGATCAACACCGAAATCCTCCCCTTCAAGGCCACCGCTTTCCACGCAGGCAAGTTCGTCGAAGTCACCGAAGCCTCGCTCAAGGGCAAATGGTCCGTGGTGTTCTTCTACCCGGCCGACTTCACCTTCGTCTGCCCGACCGAACTCGGCGACATGGCCGATTTCTACCCCGAGTTCCAGAAGCTGGGCGTCGAGATCTACGCCGTATCGACCGACACCCACTTCACGCACAAGGCCTGGCACGACTCGTCCGAGACCATCGGCAAGATCAACTATCCGATGATCGGCGACCCGACCGGCACGCTGACCCGCAACTTCGGCGTGATGATCGAAGCCGCCGGCCTGGCCGAGCGCGGCACCTTCGTCATGGACCCGGCGGGCAAGATCCAGATCATCGAGATCAACGCCGGCGGCATCGGCCGCGACGCCTCCGAACTGCTGCGCAAGGTGAAGGCCGCCCAGTACGTCGCCAGCCATCCAGGCGAAGTCTGTCCCGCCAAGTGGAAGGAAGGCGAAGCCACCCTGGCGCCGTCGCTCGACCTGGTAGGAAAAATCTAACAACGCACCCCGACCCCAACATTCCCGCCCCGGCCACACTTACCCCCGCTGGGGTCGGGATTGCAGCGTAAAGGCCGCCTCACGACGGCGGTCTTTGCAGTGCAATCCATCACAGGAGAAGATCATGCTCGACGCCGCCATCAAGACGCAACTCGCCGCCTACCTCGAAAAGCTCCAGACCCCGATCGAACTCGTTGCCTCGCTCGACGACAGCGACGCCGCGCGTCAGATGGGCGAACTGCTGGCCGACATCGCCGCGCTCTCGCCCAAGGTCAGCGTCCGCGAAGATGGCACGGACGCGCGCAAGCCTTCGTTCTCCGTCGGCCGTCCGGACGAAGCCGCCCGCATCCGCTTTGCCGGCATCCCGATGGGCCACGAATTCACATCGCTGGTGCTCGCGCTGATGCAGACCGGCGGCCACCCGCCCAAGGTCGACGCCGCAGTGATCGAGCAGATCAAGAATTTGAAAGGCAAGTTCCGCTTCGAAACCTACATTTCGCTCTCCTGCCACAACTGCCCGGACGTGGTCCAGGCGCTCAACCTGATGGCCGCGCTCAATCCCGGCGTCGAGAGCGTGATGATCGACGGTGCTCTGTACCAGGACGAAGTGAGTGCACGCCAAATCATGGCGGTGCCGACGGTGCTGCTGAATGGCGAGCCCTTCGGCCAAGGCCGCATGACGATCGAGGAAATTCTTGCCAAGGTCGACACCGGCGCTGCCGCGCGCGATGCCGAAAAGCTCGATGCCAAAGACGCCTACGACGTGCTCGTCGTCGGCGGCGGCCCGGCCGGCGCGGCGGCGGCGATCTACGCCGCGCGCAAGGGCATCCGCACCGGCGTGGTGGCCGAACGCTTCGGCGGCCAGGTGCTCGACACACTGGGCATCGAAAACTTCATTTCCGTGCAGCGCACCGAAGGCCCCAAGCTCGCCATGGCGCTGGAGCAGCACGTCAAGGAATACGAGGTCGACATCATGAACTTGCAGCGCGCCACCGCCCTGATTCCGGGCGAGGGGATGCACCAGGTCAGGCTCGTCAACGGCGCCACGCTCCAGGCGAAAAGCCTGATCCTAGCCACCGGCGCGCGCTGGCGCGAGATGAACGTGCCGGGCGAGAAGGAATACAAGGCCAAGGGCGTCTGCTTCTGCCCGCACTGCGACGGGCCGCTGTTCAAGGGCAAGCGCGTGGCGGTGATCGGCGGCGGCAACTCGGGCGTCGAGGCGGCGATCGACCTCGCCGGCATCGTCAGCCACGTCACCTTGCTCGAATTCGACAGCAAGCTCAGGGCCGATGCCGTGCTGCAAGCCAAGCTCGGCAGCCTGCCCAACGTCACCATCGTTACCAGCGCGCTGACCACCGAGGTCACCGGCGACGGCGAGAAGGTCAACGGCATCGTCTATCAGGACCGCAGCAGCGGCGCCACGCATCGCGTCGAGCTCGAAGGCATCTTCGTCCAGATCGGCTTGCTGCCGAACACCGACTGGCTGAAGGGCATCGTGAACCTCTCGCCACGCGGCGAGATCGAGATCGATGCGCGCGGCCAGACCTCGGTACCGGGTGTGTTTGCCGCCGGCGACGCGACGACCTCGCCCTACAAGCAGATCATCATCGCCATGGGCGACGGCGCCAAAGCCAGCCTGTCGGCCTTCGATCACCTGATCCGCAGTCCGGCGCCGGCCGCACCGAGCACAGCCCCCTCCCTTGATCTGCGTCAGCCCGCCTGACCCCTGCCAGCGTATTCTTATCGCATTACCGGCCCAGCCGAATCCACCAAGGAGCAAACATCATGAAAACGAAAAAGCCCGCCAAGCCCAGCAAGGTCGCCAAGCTCGACATCGGCATCTCCGACACCGACCGCGCCGCCATCGCCCAGGGCCTGTCCGGCCTGCTGGCGGACAGCTACACGCTCTACCTGATGACGCACAACTTCCACTGGAACGTCACCGGGCCGATGTTCAACACCCTGCACCTGATGTTCATGGGCCAATACACCGAACAATGGAACGCGCTCGATCTGGTCGCCGAACGCATCCGCGCCCTCGGTCATCCGGCCCCCGGCACCTACAAGGAGTTCGTCAAGCTGGCGACCATCAAGGAAGTCGAAGGGCAACCCAAGGCGCTCGACATGGTGCGCCACCTCGTCGCCGCGCAGGAAGCCACGGCGCGCACCGCGCGCAAGCTGTTTCCGCTGGTGGATAAGGCCAACGACCAGCCCACGGCCGACCTGCTGACGCAACGCATCGAGGTGCACGAGAAGACGGCCTGGATGCTGCGCAGCCTGCTGGAGGAGTAATCGGTCGCGGACGAAAGTCGGCGCCGGCGCTACGGCGGCCGCAAAGAGAAAGGGCGCCCCATGCATCGGGGGCGCCCTTTTGTTTCGCTGCGCCGGGATTACTTGCCGAACGGCGTCGGACGCGGCGTCTTGTCCGCGGATGGCGGCAGGATCGGCAGCGCGAAACTCGGCTGGTCGCCGGTCAGCGTCTTCAGGAAGGCGACGACATTGCCGTTCTCGTCGGCGGTGAACTTCTTGCCAAGCTGGATGCGGCCCATGACGTCGACGGCTTCTGTCAGGGTGTTGGCGGCGCCGTCATGGAAGTAGGGATAGGTCATTTCGACGTTGCGCAGGGTCGGCACCTTGTAGTTGAAACGGTCGGCATCCTTGCCGGTGACCGCGCTGCGGCCCTCGATCTTGTCGTTGGCCTTGTACGGAACGACCAGGCCCATCTTCTGGAACGATGCGCCGCCGACGGCCGGGCCGTTATGGCAGCCGACGCAGCCGGCGTCCTTGAACAGCTTGTAGCCCGCCTTTTCGTCGGCATTGAGTGCGTCGGCCTTGCCCAGCAGCCATTGGTCGAAACGCGAGTTGGGCGTGACCAGGGTTTTCTCGAACTCCGCGATGGAGAGCGTGACTTCCTCGATGCTGATCTTGCCCTTGCCGAAGACCTGCTTGAACTCGCGCACGTAGTGCGGAATCGACTCAAGCACGCTGATCGCCAGCGTATGGCTGAACGCCATCTCGCCGGGGTTGGCGATCGGGCCGCCCGCCTGGGCCTTGAGGTCGGCGGCGCGGCCGTCCCAGAACTGGGCGACGTTGAGGCTGGAGTTCAACACCGTCGGCGCATTGATCGGGCCTTGCTGCCACTTGTCGCCGATCGAGGTCGGAATGTTGTCGGTGCCGCCCATCGACAGGTTGTGGCAGGAGTTGCAGGAGATGAAGCCGGACTTCGACAGGCGCGGATCGAAGTAGAGCTTCTTGCCCAGCTCGACCATGCCGAGGTTGATCTGCGCGGGCGACTTGACCGGCTGGATCGGTTCGTTGGACTGGGCGAAGGCAGTTGCGCCGAAGGCCAGCAGTGAGGCGACGATGATGCGTACTTTCATGGTTTGGCTCCTGAGGTTGAAGAAAAAAATGAAATCCATGGCCACGAAAGATATCCATACTAAAATTAGGGATGTTGATCTAACTCAATGATTTATAATTAGTTTTTTGCTATAAAGCATATAGAAACGGACTATAGGTATAGATATGAAATTTTCAACTTTGCGTTATCTGGTGGCCTTCGGCGACGAAGGCTCCTTCAGCCGCGCCGCCGAGCGCTGCCACATCAGCCAGCCGACCCTGAGCGTGGCCTTGCAGAACCTTGAGGCCGAACTCGGCGTCACCCTGATCGAGCGCGGCAAGAGCCACGTCGCGCTGACCGACATCGGCTGGCAGGTGGTGGCGCAGGCGCGCAAGACGCTCGACGAGGCGCGCCGCATCGAACTCGTCGCCCAGTCCGGCAAGGACCCGCTGGCGGGCGATTTCCGCCTCGGCGTGATCCATACCATCGGCCCCTACCTGTTGCCGGAATTGATCGCCGCGATGCGCAAGACCGCGCCGAACACCCGCTTCTACATCGAGGAAAGCATGACCGCGCTGCTCACCGACGCCCTCAAGTACGGCACGGTGGATGCCGCCATCATCGCGCTGCCGTTCGACGTCAAGGGACTGCAGGTGCAACCGCTGTATGACGAAGCCTTCGAGGTGATCGTACCCAAGGGCCACCGCTGGGCCAGGCGCAAGAAGATCGCCAGCCACGAGGTGCGCGGCGAGGAGGTGCTGGTGCTGAAGGCCGGCAACTGCTTTCGCGAGCAGGTGCTCGATGCCTGCCCGGACATCAGCCACGCCGAAGGCTCGCTGCACGAAGGCCATTCGATCGAGACCGTGCGCTGCATGGTGGCCTCGGGTTACGGGGTTTCCGTCCTGCCCGCCGGCTCGCTGCGCGGTATCTACCGGAGCGGCATGGTGGTGGCGATTCCCTTTGAAGCGCCGGCGCCGTCGCGGCGGGTGGCGCTGGCCTGGCGCGAGGGATTCCACCGTCCGCAGGTGCTCAAGGCGATCATCGAGGCCGTGAAGCTGATCGACAATCCGGCCTATCGGCCGATTCCGGCCTAAGCCCGGATCAGCCGGCGTCGAAACCGGCGTCTTCGATAGCCTGCGCAAGTTGAGCGCGGCTGACTTTCGCCGCGTCGAACTCGACCACCGCCTGTTTCTGCTCCAGCGAGACCTCGGCCTTCGCCACGCCGTCGAGCGCCGTCAGCACGCCGGTCACGCTTTTTACGCAGCCGCCGCAGGACATGCCACCTACCTTGATTGTCGTCGTTTCCATATCAGTCCTTTTTGGATTGCCACCGGCGCAGCAGCAGGGAATTGCTCACCACCGACACCGAACTTGCCGCCATTGCCGCGCCGGCGATGACCGGATTGAGCATGCCCAGCGCCGCCAGCGGAATGCCGAGCACGTTGTAGATAAAAGCGAAAAACAGATTCTGCCGTATCTTGGCCAGCGTCGCGCGCGACAGCGAGATCGCGTCGGCGACGCTGCCGAGGTCGTCGCGCATCAGGGTCACGTCGGCGGCCTGCATCGCCACGTCGGAACCCGCCGCCATGGCGAAGCTGACGTCGGCCGCGGCCAGCGCCGGCGCGTCGTTGATGCCGTCGCCGGCCATGCCGACCAGGCGGCCGCCGCCCTTGAGCTTGTTCACCGCCGCCGCCTTGTCGCCGGGCAAGACCTCGGCCTCGAAGTGCATGATGCCGGCTTCATGAGCGACGGCCCGTGCCGTGCCGGCGTTGTCGCCGGTGAGCATGACCACCTCGATGCCGAGCCGGTTCAGGCGCGCCACCGCCGCGCGCGATGTGGCACGCAGCGGATCGGCGATGCCGATGAAACCGAGCAGGACATCGTCGGCCACCACCGCGACGACGCTGCGGCCGGCCTGCGCCAGCGCCTCGGCCGCAGACGCGGACCCGCCCTGCTCCTTCATCCAGGTCACGGAGCCGAGTCGCACGCGACGACCATCGACCTCGCCGGCAAGGCCGCGGCCAGCGGTGGTCACGACGTTCAGCGGCGACGTCAACACCAGCCCGTCATCCTTCGCCCGCGCCACGATGGCGGCGGCCAACGGGTGCGTCGAGCCCTGTTCAAGACTGGCCGCGAGTTGCAGCAGAATCACCGCATCACCAGCGCCGTCCGTCTGGATACCGCTTCGCATAACTCCCACAACATCGGTCACCACCGGCCGCCCCTCGGTCAATGTACCGGTCTTGTCCACCACCAGCACCTTGAGCTTCTCCGCCATTTCCAGCGCCACGGCATTGCGGATCAGCACGCCGGCATGCGCGCCCTGGCCGGTGCCGACCATGATCGCCGTCGGCGTCGCCAGCCCCAGCGCACAGGGGCAGGCGATCACCAGCACCGCCACGGCATTCACCAGGGCCTGCGTGAAATCGCCGGCCAGCGCCCACCAGGCGACAAAGGTCAGCAACGCAATGAGCGTCACCACAGGCACAAAGATCGCCGCCACCTTGTCGGCCAGGCGCTGCACCGGCGCCTTCGAGCCCTGCGCCTCTTCGACCAGGCGAATGATGCCGGCCAGCAGCGTGTGGCTGCCGACGCCGGTGGCACGGCAGCGCAGCAGGCCGTCGCCGTTGATCGTCGCGGCGAAGACCTTGTCCCCCGCCGCCTTCGACACCGGCAGGCTTTCGCCGGTCAGCATCGCCTCGTTGGCCGCCGACGCGCCGTCGATGATTTCGCCATCGACGGGCACCGCCTCGCCGGCGCGAACGACGAAGACGTCGCCGGGGATCATCGTCGCCACCGCCACGTCGACCAGCTGCACCGTGTCGCCGGCCCGCCGCTCGACGCGCGCGGTCTGCGGCTGCAGCCTGGCCAGGGCTTCAATGGCGGAGGAGGTCTTGGCCTTGGCCCGCGCTTCGAGGATCTTGCCCAGCAGCACCAGCGTGATGACCGTCGCCGAGGCTTCGTAATAGACGTGATGGTGGTGCAGATCGGCCACCGTGACGACGAAGCTGTAGGCCCAGGCCATGGTGGTGCCCAGCGCCACCAGCACGTCCATGTTGCCGGCGCCGCCGCGCACCGCATTGAAGCCGCCGACGTAGAAACGCCAGCCGATCCAGAACTGCACCGGCGTCGCCAGCAGCAGTTGCAGCCAGCGCGGCAGCACATCGGCATGGACGCCGGCACCGAACATGAAAGCCATCTGCGCCACCAGCGGCAGCGTCAGCGCCGCGGCGATCCAGAAGCGGCGCAACTCCTCCCGATACACGGCGAGCTTGCGGGCTTTTTCCTCGGCGCGCGTGTCGTTGCTGGAAACGCTTGCCGTGTAGCCGGCCTTGACCACGGTCGCCACCAGGCGATCCGGGTCGGCCAGCCCCGGCACGTAGCGCACATGGGCTTTTTCGGCGGCAAAATTGACTGCCGCCTCGACGCCTTCGAGTTTGTTCAACTGCTTTTCGATGCGCGCCGCGCAGGCGGCACAGGTCATGCCGCCGATGGCCAGATCGACGGTGGCCGGCGGCACCTCGAAGCCGGTCTTGCGGATGGTCTCGACCAGCTTCGCGGCCGTGGTGCCGGCCACCGCATAGCGTATGGTCGCCCGCTCGGTAGCGAAGTTCACCGCCGCCTCGACGCCCGGCAGCTTGTTCAGCTGCTTCTCGATCCGCGCCGCGCAGGCGGCGCAGGTCATGCCCGCCAAGGGCAGTTCCAGCGCCTGCGGTTCATTGTCCGTGGTGGCGTTCATGGCTATCTCTCCTTTCAGTCCGCGAGGGCGGCTGGAAGTTTCATGGCACCCAGTCTAAACTCTGTACCTCGGTACGGAGTCAAGGGGTCTCGATGAAACTTTCGGAGCAAACATTCACTATCGGCAAGCTGGCCGCAGCGGCGGGCGTCGGCGTCGAGACCGTGCGCTATTACGAGCGCCGCAAGCTGCTCGTGCAGCCGCCGGCCGCCGCCGGCTACCGCCGCTACGGCGCGCCCCATCTGGAACGCCTGAGCTTCATCAAGCGGGCGCAAGGGGTCGGTTTCACGCTGGAAGAAATCGCCGAACTGCTGACGCTCAACGACACCCGCGACCACCATCTGGCGCGCAGCCTGGCCAGCGAAAAAATCCGCCAGATCGAAACGCGCATCGAACAACTGGGCAAAGTCGCCGATGCCCTGCGCCACCTGGTTCACGAATGCGAATGCGGCGGACAGGAAATGCCCTGTCCGATCATCCGTATGGCGCTGACGCCCTGAGCGCGCTTACTTCGCGGCGCCGAGACTCTCCAGTGCTACCGCCGTGAATGCCCGGAGCCGCGGGCTGTCGGCGCTGTCCAGACGCCACACGATACTGGTCGCGAGCTTGCCGAAGCCGCCGGGTACGGGACGGGTGCGCAGTGCGTCGCGCAGCATGTGGCGTTCGACGATACGCGCGGGCAACGCGGTGAACCCGTTGCCGGCGGCGACGTGGGCGAGAATGCCGTCGAGCGTTCCCAGTTCGTTGACCGCGGCGGGAACGGCCTTGAGCGATCCCAGCCAGCCTTCCAGCGCGGCGCGAAAAGCGCATCCGGCCTTATAGACGTAGACCGGCGGCGCCGGCCGATTGCGCTTGATCGCCGGCATTTCACCCGCTGCGGCATGGATCAGCACCAGTTCGTCGGTCCTTGCTGCGCGCCCGCTCAGCGTCTTGTCCGACGCCAGGCCGGAAACAATCACGACATCCAGCTTGAGATCTTTCAGCAAGCGACTCAACTCCTGCGTGGTCCCGGTGGACAGTTCCACCGACAGGTCCGGATGCCGGTGGCGCAGGCTCGCCAGCATGCGCGGCAAATCCAGCGTCGCCACGGTTTCGACCACGCCCAGACGCAGGCTACCGGCCAGCCCGATGTGTGCCTCCGGTGCCTGCAGGGCCTGCACCCGGTCGAGAATCTCGCGCGCCCGGGGGTAAAGCCGGACACCGGCTTCGGTCAGGGCCATGCCGCGCCGGGAGCGCGCGAACAGCGTCTGCGCCAAGTGATCTTCGAGCTGGCGGACCCGTGCCGTGATGTTGGACTGGACGCTGGCCAGCCGCTCGGCGGCGCGCGTGATCGAACCCAGGTCGGCGACGGCGACGAAAGTACGCAAATGCACCAACTCGACTCTATCCATCTGTTTTATAGATTGCCGTATTCACAATTGACTATTCTACAGATGGAGAAAGTCTTCGTACAGTGGCCTGCATCGAACCCCAAGGAGCACACCATGCAACCGCAAACCGATACCAGCAGCGACACGCCATCCCTTACCCGCAGGCGCTGTTTCATGTCCATGGCGGCCCTGCCCCTGGTCGGCTGCGCCACCTCGCCGTCGCCCCCGGATGACGGCGAGGTGGCGCGCCCAGGGCCAGTTGCTCGGCCACCGCCGCATCGGCAACGGGTCTGAGGCTGTACTGGTGATGCACGAATGGCTTGGCGACCATGCCAACTGGGAGCCGGTGTGGCCCTACCTCGACACGGCACGATTCAGCTATGTGTTCATGGACCTGCGCGGCTACGGCTGGTCGAGAACAATGACGGGCGCCTATTCTGTCGACGAGGCGGTGGCCGACGGGATGCGGCTCATGGACTATCACGGACTGACGCGCTTCCATGTCGTCGGCCATTCGATGTCGGGGATGATCGCGCAGAAATTCCCGCTGACGGCGCCGTCGCGGGTCAGGAGCGTGGTCGCCATCTGCCCGGTGCCGGCGAGCGGATTCAAGGCCGATGAAAAAACCATGGCCGCGCTACGGGCGGTAATCGAGGACGACGCCGCGGCAAAGAAGGCCATCCTCGCCCGCGGCGGCACGCGTTACGGCGACAACTGGGTGAACTTCAAGCTGGCGCTGGCGCGACGGGCGTCCAGCCGGGCGGCGATGCACGGTTACCTGAAAATGTTCACCGGCACCGACTTCGCCGCCGAAGCACGGACCAACCGGACGCCGATCCTTGCCCTCATCGGCAAGCACGATATCCCCTTCTATCGGGAAGAATCGGTAAGGAGAAATTTCGCGCCGCTCTACCCCAACTTCTCGCTGGCGATGTGCGAGGAGGCCGGACACTATCCGATGCTTGAAGCGCCGGTATTCGTGGCAGGCACCATGGAAAAGTTCATCGCCACAGTGCCCGCCTGAAGCCGCCGTGCGGCGAAACCGCGTCGCCACAGCGCCGGCCGGCACGACGAAGCAGGAAGCACCGTATCGCCTGCGCCGACTCTTAAACGTGGCAGACGACGCCTTGCCAGAGCTTGCCGCCCAGCACGGTGGCATTGAACAAGCCCCATACGCCGAAGGCCAGCACGATCAGGCCGGAGCCAAGGCGCAAGGCGCGCCCCTGGATGACGCTGCGAAAGCGAACCAGCAGCAGCCCGGCAAGCATCAGGTTGGGCAGGGTGCCGAGGCCGAACGCCAGCATGGTCAGCGCCCCGCGCGCCGCGCTGCCGGTCAAGAGGGTCATGGTCAGCACGCTATACACCAGGCCGCAGGGCAGCCAGCCCCACAGCATGCCGAGCGGAAACGCCTGAGCCACGCCGCGCACCGGCAGGAAGCGCCGGGTCGCCGGCTGCACGCACCGCCACAACCATTGCCCGGCGCGCTCGGTAAAGGCCAGCGTCTGCGTCAATCCGGTGAGATAGAGGCCGAGCGCCACCATCATCAGGTTGGCGACGACATACAGGGTCATTTGTACCGGCAACCAGCCGTTGAGCAGCAACCCCAGACTGCCGAGCGCGCCCATCACGGCACCGGCAAGGGAATAGCTGGCGATGCGGCCGAGGTTGTAGGCGAGATGCACGCTCCACGCCGGACGGCCTCCGGGTACTTGCAGGCTCAGGGCCGAGACGATGCCGCCACACATTCCGGCGCAATGCACGCCGCCCAGCAGGCCGACCAGGAATACCGCAAGAAAACCGCTGTCAGGCACCCGGCCACCCGCGGCGATTAAATGACTTTGGAATAGCGGACGCGTTCGCGGTCGGTACGCAGATAGCGGTCAAAGGCCATGGCGATGCCGCGTACCAGCAGGCGGCCGCGCGGCTGGACGCTGATCCACTGCTCGTCGATGGTGAGCAGGCCGCCCTTTTCCATCTCCCGCAGATCGGCCAGTTCGGCCGCGAAGTACGACTTGAAGTCGATCAGGTGGGCGATCTCGATCGATTCGATGGAAAGCTCGAAATGGCACATCAGGGCCTGGATGATGCTGCGCCGCAGGAGGTCGTCAGCGTTCAACTCGATGCCGCGGAAGATCGGCAGCACGCCCTGGTCGAGGCTGTCGTAGTACTCGTCGAGGGTGCGCACATTCTGGCAATAGCTGGGGCCGACCTTGCCGATGGCGGACACGCCGAAGGCCATCAGATCGGCTTCGGCATGCGTCGAATAACCCTGGAAATTGCGATGCAGCCGGCCTTGGCGCTGCGCCACAGCAAGCTCGTCGTCCGGCTTGGCGAAGTGGTCCATGCCGATGAAGACATAGCCTGCGTCGGTCAGGCGGCGGATCGCCAGTTGCAATATCTGCAGGCGCTCGTCCGGCGACGGCAAATCGGATTCCTTGATGCGCCGCTGCGGCTTGGCAAGGCTGGGCAGGTGGGCATAGTTGTAGATCGACAGGCGATCGGGACCGAGCTTGATGACTTCGTCCAGGGTATGGTTGAAGCTGATCACGTTCTGTTTCGGCAACCCGTAGATGAGGTCGACCGAAACCGACTTGAAGCCGAATTCGCGCGCGGAGTCGATCACCAGCCGGGTTTCGTCGAGACTTTGCACGCGGTTCACCGCCACCTGCACGTCCTGCGCGAAATCCTGCACGCCGACGCTCATGCGGTTGAAACCCAGGTCGCCAAGCAGCTTGACGGTCTCGCGATCGACCTTGCGCGGATCGACTTCGATCGAGTATTCGCCCCCGTCCAGCAAGCGGAAATGCTTGCGGATGATGTCCAACAGCCGGCGCATTTCGTCGTGCGCCAGGAAGGTCGGCGTACCGCCGCCGAAATGCAACTGGACCACGTCGCGACTGCCCTGCAGCGCGGCTTCCTGCATGGCGATTTCCTTGCCCAGGTACTTGATGTACTTGGCGGAACGCCCGTGATCCTTGGTGATGATCTTGTTGCAGGCGCAGTAGTAGCAGATGGTGTTGCAGAAAGGGATGTGGACGTATAATGATAAAGGTCGTCCTATCCCACCCACCGTCCTCTGTCCCAACCAGCGCACGTAGTCGTCAGCCCCGAAAGCCTCGACGAAGCGATCAGCAGTCGGATAGGATGTATATCTTGGTCCGTTTACGTCGAATCGTCGAATGACCTGAGGGTCGAAGATCAGTTCCTGATAATCCATTGGCTAAGAGTACAAGGTCGGCAGCGAGTGCGGCAATATAGTTCAAGTGTATAGAATGCAACAAGCGCCAGAAAGTTGCATTGACACAGATCAAAGGGGTACCCCGAACAGGGTAACGCAAACAGCGTGCACTCAAACGTGAAGCAGAATGTTGTCCCGTTGATTACTCCCGGGCTCAAAGTCGCCTGTTCGCAGTGCAATTTGCGCGAGTTGTGCCTGCCCTTCGGCCTGTCGGAAAGCGACATGATCCGCCTCGATTGCCTGATCGGCGGCGGGCGCAAACTCAAGCGCGGCCAGCACCTGTATCGCGCTGGCGATCCGTTCGAATCCATCTTTGCCGTCAAGACCGGCTTTTTCAAAACCGATGTGCTGACCGAAGACGGACGCGATCAGGTCACCGGGTTCCAGATGGCCGGGGAAATTCTCGGCATGGACGGCATCAGCACCGAGGTGCACGCCTGCAACGCGGTGGCGCTGGAAGATAGCGAGGTGTGCCTGATCCCATTCACCGAACTCGAAGCCCTCTCCAGCGAGATTCCCACACTGCAGCATCACTTGCACAAGGTCATGAGCCGCGAGATCGTGCGCGACCACGGCGTCATGATGTTGCTCGGCACTATGCGCGCCGAAGAGCGCTTGGCGGCCTTCCTGCTGAACCTGTCGCAGCGCTTCACCGCCCGCGGCTATTCGCCGGCCGAATTTCACTTGCGCATGACGCGCGAGGAAATCGGCTCCTATCTCGGCCTCAAACTCGAAACCGTGAGCCGCGCCTTCTCGCGTTTCCAGGACGAAGGCCTGATCTCGGTGCAGCAGAAGCACATCCGGATTCTCGATATCGCCAGGCTCAAGGCCTTGCTCGCGCCGCCCGACGGGCGTATCTCCTAGCCCAGCGCCGCCAGGAAGCCCAGCGGCTGGCGAGTCAGGGCCACCGACACGATCCAGCCGAATACCGTCATCGCCGCCAGCCAGCAGACAATACGCGTCCTTGGCGTGCTGCCTGCCCGCAGCGCGAGCGAACCGAGAATGATGTAGGCGATCACACCCAGCACTTTCGCGGTAACCCAGCCGGCGACAAACGGATACTGTTCCGACATCACCGCCAGAGTGAGCGCCGCCAGCAGTAGCACCGTGTCGTTGACATGAGGCAAGACCTTGATCCAGCGCGCGTTGGTCACTGGCGACGCGCGAAGCACCAGAATCCCGCGCAAAAAGAACCCCGCCAAGCTCAGCACCGCGCTGGTGACATGCACGTATTTAACCAGGATATACATTGCCTTCAGTCCGGCTTGCCGTCCGCGCGCGGACGCCAGAAGGCCGGCGCATAGCGCCAGGCCCACAGAGCGAAAGCGCCGAGCCAAAGCAAGGTCGACAACCACATCAATTGGTAGCTGCCCGGCAGCATGGGCAACTCGCTGATCACCCGCACGACCGCCGCCGCCTGCATCATGCAGAACGCCCGCCACATGACGTCGTCGGCCGCCACCGGCCGGCCAGAATGCCCCAGCGTTACGCGCGAAACCATGCCGAACAGCATCGAGGCAAAAAAGCCAAGTGTCAAGGCATGCAAGGGCGCCTGACCGAGAAAGCCCGGCGCCGCCTCGGCCAGGAGGCTCTGCAAGGCAAACAGGGCGAAGGCCGGACCCAGCCAGGCAAACGCGAGATGCAAAACAGCCAGCATCCGGTTCTCGATGGCAGCGCGACTCCACCACAGGTAGGTCAAACGGGCAGCCGCGAACATCGCGGGTAGATCCGCCAGCCATAGCCATGATGTTTTTCCGAACGCCGCCAGCGCACCGTGGGCCAAGCTGGCACCAATGAGGACTCGCAATGCCCATAGCGGGCGATGCAGTTCATAACCGCGCAGCGCCGAGGCGGTGAAAAAAGGCAGCATGCGATGCGCCACGGTAAGAAAAACCGGCAGCAGGAATCCCCAGACCGAGAATGAAATGGCCGCGCGCGCCCATCGCAGTTCGCCTCCGGCAGCAAACGCCAGGAACGCCCCGAGCCCTGCCGCGCCTAGCCAGGCGGCAACGCAGACGAAGACGATATGCTCACGCTCGGTTGCCCGCTGTCGCGCGATCCGCGTCAGTGTCAAGGCCGCAGCAATCCAGCCCGCCAGCACCAGCGCAAGCCCCCAGACCAGCAGTTGCGGCAACAGCAACGCGGCCCACACCAGCAGCCAGCCACCGGCCAGCAAGCCGAAAGCGGGCAGAAAATCGCGCCGCGACAGCTCGCCCAAACCCTGCCAGCGTGGACCGGCGGTAAAGATGAATCCGAAAATGTAGAAAGGGAACACACCACTGGAAATCAGCAAGGCGTGCAGCAAAGTTGGCGGGAACGAGGTCAGCAAGGGCCAAGCCGATGCGGGCCAGAGTCCGGCATAGCGGCCCCCCACTTCCATAGACCAGAAAGCCATGACCGCCATGGCTTGAACCGTGCCAGCAAAGAACATGACGCGATGCGGTGCACCAAAAAATACCGGCAAGCGCATCATGACCGCCGCCACCGAGGCGAGGCATGGTAAGGTTCAGTTGACCAACCAAGAGTATTGCCATGCACGAAACCCGGCTCGACATTCCCCAGATTCTTTCCCGCCTTCCGCTGTTCCAGGAACTCGCGCCAGACCAGATCGCCGCGCTGGAAACGGCGTGTCGCGAGCGCCGACTCGCCAAAGGCGAGATGCTGTTTCAAAAAGGCGATCCGGCGAAAGGCTTTTTCGTCGTCGTCTTCGGCCAGATCAAACTGGCTTTCCCCTCCTCCCAAGGCAACGAAAAAGTGGTCCAGATTCTGGGGCCGCGACAGAGCTTTGGCGAAGCGGTCATGTTCATGGACCGCCCCTACCCGGTATTTGCCGAGGGTCTGGTAGACAGCCTGCTGCTGCATATCGGCAGTGCCACGGTATTCGATTTGCTGGCGCGCGATCCGTTGTTTGCGCGACGCATGCTCGCTGGACTGTCGCTGCGACTGCATTCCCTGGTACATGATGTTGAAACTTACTCCTTGCGCTCGTCGGCACAGCGTGTGGTCGGTTACTTGCTGCAGCAATGTCCGCAGGACGATTCCAAGGAGGTTTCGTTCGATATTTCGCTGCCGACCTCGAAGCAGGTGATTGCGTCTCGCCTGAATCTGACGCCGGAAACTCTCTCGCGGATTTTTCACGACCTTTCGGCCAACGGACTGATCGGCGTCAGCGGCAAGCAAATTACCATCAATGACGTCAGGCGGCTGCGCGAATTTGATCTCTGAAACCCTGGTAGCGCCTGACGGCTCCCGCCAGATTGCAACCCAGCCAGACGAATGACGCGGCCAAGGCCAGGCCAGCTGGGCGGATCAAGCCGGGTTGCCACACAGCCGTCAACAGCATAAGCACGGCGAGCACATGGAGACGCAACTGGCCGGTCATGGCGTCGGCCGGAATCATCTTTTTCATGTTCGGCACTGCCGAAATGGGGGCACCCAGCCGCTGCAGATGAAGCCAGTTGAGAAAGGGCACGATCTTGTACATCATCCCCGTGATGGCTGACACGAATACCCCGACCAAGGCCAGCACACCCAGCCAAACCACGAACCGCGGATCGGCCCCCAACTCGGGACGCAGAAAGTACACGGTGCCGGAGACGGCAAAGGCCAGCATCGACAACATCGCAACACGAAAATACAGGGACGTCGCATCATGGATCTTCCTGCGCCGCGTGTATTGCAGCCACAGGGTGGTGCCGGCGTAAGCAGACAAGATCAACAGCAGGGGATACGCAATCAGCGGCGACCAGAGCGCGTCGTCGAGCAACAGCCGCGACGACCAGGCAAGCAGAAAACCCAGCAGCAGCAGACCGAAGCTTCGGGTGAACCAGGACGGATAGGGCCGCGTCAGTTGAAACATCGGCACGACGTGGTAGGACACGCCGGCCAGCAGCATCAAGGCCCAACCGCCCAGACCCCAGCCAAGATGCACATTGGTCAGATCGACAATCGGTACCGCGAAGCCATGCGCCAGCGCTTCGGCCAGAAGCGAGCCCAGCAGCACGGTGATCGCCAAGCCCGCGATCGCCATACGCATCGCCCACAAGGTCATGCCCGTCGCAGGCGTCTGCCACAGTGCCAGTGCTACCACCGTAACAAAGCCGCCGATCGCCAGCAGAAACAGCGGGACAGCAGCGGACAACAGAACCGGGCGGCCGAACAGCAAGCCCGCGACAAGCAGCAACGTGGCCAGGAGCAACAGGGGCTGCACAGTATTGGCGACCAGCCTGGGACGCCAGACGTTGCCGCCCACTGCAACCGGGATGAACTGAAACAACGCGCCGCACATGGCCTGGAGCATGAAACCCAGGGCGATCAGATGGGTCAATGCCAAGGCTTCCGGTGTCCACCGCGAACCCAAGGCATCGGCCCCCGCCCATACCAACAGAATTCCGGCCGTTGCGCCAAACCAGGGCGCCACGAGGAAAAAGCGATAAGGGACCGAAATGGGCGGAGCCTGATCGAACGAAAGGCTGGCGTGCATTCGAGCGGCGGCAGTCAGCCGGGCAGTTTGTGTATCCGGATCTCGCGCGTCCCGTCGGCGCGAACCTCTTCGCCCCAGGCATAGCCGTTCTTTTTCAAGATACTGAACAGCGGATGCGGCTGGCAATACAGCAACAACAACACATCATCGCCCTCGGCGAGCGTATCCAGCGCCTCCAAGGTGCGCTCCATCGGCTCGGGCGGCTGCAACTCGCGGCCATCGATCACCGTGGTGGTCATGATGCCTTCAGACGCGCCGCCAGGGAGGCACCGACATCGGACGCACCCAAGGCGTTGTCGCACATCGGGTACAGGATGTTTTCCTCTTTCATGTTGTGCTGCTGCATAAGGATGAGCAAGGTCTCGGCGGCGCCGCCAAAAGCATCGCTGTCGCGCGCAGCCAGAGCCCCGCGCATCTGCGCCAACAGGTCGCGCATTTGGCGATGCTCGCCACGCATGACTTCCGTCGGCCCGGAGGTCATCCCGGTAGCGGTCTCGAACGCCGGAAACAACAACTCCTCTTCACTGCTGAAGTGAGTTTCGAGCTGGTCGCAGAGGAGCGCGAAAGCCTGCTCGCCTTCTACCCAGTCAGCGTTGGCGCAAGCGTCTTCGGCGCGCGCAAATACTTCATCGCAGTGCTTGTGATGCTGGAATAACGGGGTGGTAATAGACATGGCAGCAAACTCCCTTGAACAGCGGTTGATTCTGGGCGTCGCCTCGTCCCGCGACATTGACCGCCGTCAAGAACACGGGTCGCTTTGCGCGCCTGGAGTTCCGCTTTGCAGGCCGGCGTCAGGACTTCAATACCCCTACATCCAGCCGGGAAAACCAGTCGATAAAACGCCGCACGTCTGCGCCCCGATAGATTGCGCCATGCTGCGGGCAGAGCATGTCGATTTCCAACGCTGAAACACGGGCACACCAGTCGCGCTTGGCCTTGTCAGACCCCATCCAGCGCCGGTGAAAACCTTCCGCATGCCTGATATGACGATCGAAATCCTCGACGAACAGACCATCCTCCGCGGCAGGCAACAAAGCGGCGCCCACATCGCCGGAGAAAAGAACTTTGGCCTTCGGATCGTAAAGATGGAAGTTGCCGGAGGAATGCAGATAGTGGGCCGGAATCGCCTGCAGTCGCCTGGAGCCGACCAGAATTTCCATGCCGTTGTCCGGGATGGCGACAAAGGTATCCGCATTGCCGGCAAAGTGCGGCACGAATCCCTGCCACAGCCAGCTCAAATAGCATTTGATCCCTGGATTGAATTCAAGCCACATGGGCAGCGACGAAATTACGTCCGGATCCTGATGCGAGGCGAAAATCTTGTGAATGCGGCGTGGATCGAAGCCGGTGCTCACCGCGGAAAATACTGCCGGAAAGATCTCGCTGCCGCCTGGATCAAGCAGCATCGCGTCGCCATCGCTGGTCACCAGATATTCGTTGGTATCGATCAGGAAATCCGGACGGCTTGTATCGCGAGCCAGGGCGAACCACTTGTGGTCGCCGTCTTCATAAATGACGCGCGCAATCTTCATGCAAGAAAGTCCTCCGATTGGTGTTTGGTCAGACTCTCCAGGGAACGCTGAATCTCACCTATGATTTTCTCGAAATCGCTTGAAACCTGCATCAGCGACCCAGAGAATCCCCCGCCGTAGGCGGCTTCGATCTTTGCCGAGCGTGCCAGCACACTGCCCAGTTCGACGAGTTGCGCGGTGTCGGCAATCATGTGGGTCAGACGACGATTCAAGGCGGCCATCTGCTCGTCATTGCGGGCCAGGGTGGATTCATCGCGGGAACGCGCCAATTGCTGAATCAGGGTCTTGGCCTGGCCTTGCGCCTCGATCCGGGCACGTTCCAGCAAGCGGCTGATGCGCGACTGCTTGACCAGCACGGTCACGGTTGAAACGCTGCCGTAGGTTGCCTCGCGCAAAGTGTCCATTTGCCGCTGCAGATCGGTGGCGAAGCGGCGCAGCTCATTGGACAACACCCCGAAGCCGAGCGCCGACTGACCTGCGCGCTTGGCCAGGAAAATCGCGTTCATGGCCATGAGATTGATCTTGAACGCGGCCGACACGACGCTCTTGATCTCTTCGTTGATGCGCACGATGCGTCTCAACTCGCGACCCGCGCCCTCTGAGCTATGTGAATTCGCCATGCCTGTTCGCCGCCTTCAGTTCATGCATCGCCTACCCGTGTTTCCATCATCGCCCCCCGTCGGCGGCCTCATGCTTCGAGCACATAGGTGCCCGGCGCATCGGCCAGCGCTGGAAACTTGTCGGTTTCGACTGCCGGTGCCGAGACCAGTCTTCCCGACTGCGGTTTCAGCCAGGCCATCCAATCCTCCCACCAGCTGCCGTGACGAAAATCCGACCGCTCGCGCCAGTCGTCCGGAGTATCGTGCCGTTCGACGGTCCCCACGTGGTAGTCGCGCCTGGGTGGATTCACCACCGGATTGACGATACCCAGAATATGCCCCGAACTGGACAACACGTAGCGGCGCGAACTGGCAACGGAATTATTGATGCGAAATGTTTGCCGCCACGGCGCGATGTGATCATCCTCGGCCGATACGGCATACAGCGGCTGGGAAATGCGCCCCAGGTCGATGCTCTCGCCGGCCACCCGAAGCGCATCCTTCTTGATCAGGAGGTTCTCCAGGTAGAAATTGCGCAGATACCAGCTGTGCATCGCCGCGGGCATGCGGGTCGCATCCATGTTCCAGAACAGGACGTCGAAGGGCGGCGGCGCCTCGCCAAACAAATAGCCCCGCACCACATAGTGCCAGACGAGGCTGTTCGAGCGTAGCAGCCGGAATGCCGATGCCATCTCCTTACCGTCAAGGTAACCTTTTTCGGTCATCGATTTTTCCAGCCATTTGATGCTGTTTTCGTCGAGAAACACTTCGATGTCTCCCGGCTTGTGATAGTCCACCAGCGTAGTCAGCAGGGTTATCGTTTCGACTGGTACGTCCTTCTTCTCGTAGTGCGCATTGGCCCATGCCATCCAGGTTGCCAATGCCGCACCGCCAATGCAGTAACCTACCGCGTGCACCTTGCCGGAACCGGATATGCCGCGGGCGGTTTCGATGGCTTGGCCGATGCCTTCCGTCAAGTAGTCGTCGAATGTGACATCGCGCATGTCTGCCGTGGGATTCTTCCAACTGGTGATATAGACATCGAAGCCCTGATCGACCAGATACCTCACCATGCTCTTCTTGGCGTTGAGATCGAGAATGTAGAACTTGTTGATCCATGGCGTGACAATGACAATGGGGGTTTCGTAGACCTTTTCCCTGGTGGGCGTGTAGTGCACAACCTCCAGCAGACGATTGCGCAACACCACCTTTCCCGGCGTGGTCGCCAGATCCTTGCCGACCACGAAGTCCGTGGGCCTTGCCATCTGCACATCGCCGGCCTGAAAGTCGGTCACGAAATTGTTGAAGCCTTTGAGCAGGCTCTCGCCACGACTCTCCATCGCCTTCTGCATGGCGACCGGGTTGCTCAGCAGGAAATTGGTGGGTGCCACGGCATTGAGCCACTTGCGCCACCAGAACGCGGCACGCCGACGATCGCGGCCGGACAAGCCCGGTGTTTCATAGAGCATGTCCTGCACCTGGCGAGTCATCACCAGATACCACTCCTTCACGATGTCCCAACTCGCCGACTCGCTCCAGATCGGATCGGAAAACCGCGTATCGTCAGGATTCGGCGACACCACATCCTTGCTTGGCATACCCAGTGCCCGGTGCCAGGAGTGGGTCTGCAACTCCCAGAGCTTGGTCGAAAAGACAGTCAAGGCTTCCGCCATTTCCTGCGGATGCGACAGCCAAGCCAATTGCGCGTGTAGCAGCGGAGTCGCCATGCCGATCGGATCGACCTTGGCTTCGACCGCCTGATTCACCGCCTGCCACGCCGCCTGCGGGGACGCCGGCGACTTCGACTGTTTGGTCGTGCTCATGACAATTTTCTCCACTTCACATCGGCGGTGAAACGCTCCGCAACCGCCATAATGCCATTGTGCCCGATGCTGCTCGGGTATAGTTCGGGTTGCTGTTGATCTTGATCAACGCCGCCGTTCATTGGTACGCTAGGCTAGATTATCTTTTTAAGGATCAAATCCCATGTTCAAGCATATTCTCGTTCCGACCGATGGAACGCAGTTGTCGGCTGACACCGCAAAGCGTGCAATCGCCTTTGCCAAGGAGACCGGGGCAAAGGTGACCTTCTTTTTCGCGAAACCGGATTATCCCGTGGCGTTTTATGGCGAGGGCGCCTTGATTGACCCCACCACGCCGGACAAGTTCGCGGAAATGGCAGACCAGCAGGCAAAGGAAATTCTCGCTGCGCACGAAGCCGCTGCCAAGGCGGAGGGCGTGACCTGCGCCGGAACGAGTGCCGTAAGCGATATTCCTTATGAGGCAATCATCGCGGCCGCCGAAGATGCCGGCGCGGACCTGATTTTCATGGCGTCCCACGGACGTCGGGGTATCAGCGGACTCCTGCTCGGGTCCGAAACACAAAAGGTCCTGACGCATTCGAAAATTCCGGTACTGGTCTACCGCTGAAAAGCCGAATAACGCCCGCAGCGACACACCGCAGCAGGACAAGCAGCCCGACGCCACGAATTCGGTGGCGTGATCGCCTTACGGGAGATGGCGATCGAACCTTGATGCCCGCGCAATAGGCAGCGCCTTGGGCGGAAGCCCAAACATCAAACACCGGCCCGCAGTTGCGGGCCGCGTCATTGCTGGACGCTGCCTCCCGAATGGTGCGGGGTGTGCATGTTCTTGTTCAGGTCGGAGGCGCTGAGTTGCAGGAACCACGTCATCAAACTGGACGCCGCGCAAACTGCCCAGAAACCAAAGAAACCAACTGAGTAGGTCGCGATCTTCGAGAAATGCACCGGCTGCCCGAAGAGATAGAGCTCTTGCGGATCGATCACGGTGAAGAAAATTCCTTCGGCGATACCGGCGACCACAAACGAGGGCCACAACACCCATAAGATCTTCTGCATTCTGCTCTCCTTCGGAGTCTGGAAGGGGAAACGCTTACTTCGCCTTGTTGGCGTCCTCTTCGGCCTTTTTCTTGTAGAACCCCACCATGAATACGGCCATGACGATGACGAAGCCGATTGTAAACAGGCTAAGCAGGCCGATGTCGCTACCGAGCAAAAGTTTCCAAGCTTCCATGAAGTTTTCTCCTTTGAACGATCGATTCAGTTGCGAATATCTGCAGGTGCGGGTGCAGCTCGCGGCGGCGTCGCCGGTCCGCCAATGAGCGTTTCCCCGTTTGCCGGCAGAATCACATTACCCATCAGGCGCCAGGTCTTGCGCTCGTCTTCGAGCAGCACCAACCAGTGTCCTGCGGCCGGCAGGCGTACGGTGCCGGTATAAAGGGTGCCATCACGCACCAGCACGCGGGCCTGATCCAGACCGGCACGGGTTGGATGGGAAATTGTCACCGCCAGGGTCGGCGGCATTACGAAGCTGCTGTCACTCGCCTGAAGGCGCACCGACAAAGTTTCGCTGGTAATCCGAACTCCGGCTACCAAGCCCATCTTTGCTGCCTGTTCGCTGCGTGCAATGGTTTGGTTGGCCGAGAGGCCCTTCTTGTAGTAATCGTCGGTAACCAGCCCGTCGTTGCTCTTCACGGCCAGCCACGCCGTGTAGATCGCCGCCACCACCACGATGAATGGCCCCGCCGCCAGAATCCAAGGCCAGGGCTCTCGGTACCAGGGACGGCTGGCAACGCTATTGATTTTGGCTTCCGTCATGGCTGCAGGAATGTGGCTTTTTCGTGCACAGCCACCTTCTCGTCGGCGAGAGACTTCACGTCAAAGAAGATTTGATTCGAGCCTTTCTTGCCCGAATCCGGCGGTACGCGCACTTGCACGGTATACGTCTTGGCCGCAGCGGGCGGAACTTCAACGATGCGATCTCCTGTCATGTCGATTCCCGCCAGGCCGGATACGCTGATCGAATAACGATGCGGCTGCTCGGATACGTTGATGACGTGAAGTCTATATACGTTCTCAATCAGGCCACCCTCGACCTCGCGCGCCAGCGTTGCACGATCGCGGATCACGTCCACCCGCAGGCTCGCCTTGGTGGCGATACCCCAGACAAAGGCCACGCAAATCGCACCGAGGATCGCGGAGTAGATGATGACCCGCGGCCGGACGACATGGCCGATGATCTCCTTCCAGCCCCAGTGTGCTTCGATCGCATGCTCGGTGGAATAACGGATCAGTCCTTTCGGATAGTCCATTTTCTCCATCACCTGATCGCAGGCGTCGATGCAGGCCGCGCAACCGATGCACTCGTACTGGAGGCCGTCGCGAATATCAATGCCGGTCGGGCAAACCTGCACGCAGATACCGCAATCGACACAATCGCCCTTCGCGATCGACTGCGGATTAACCCCTTTCTTCCTCGCACCACGGGGCTCGCCGCGTTCCGTGTCGTAAGTGATCGTGAGCGTGTCGGGATCGAACATCACACCCTGGAAACGGGCATAGGGGCACATGTGTTTGCACACCTGCTCACGCAGATGGCCGGCAAACAGGTAAGTGAAGGCGCCGTAAAACAGCATCCAGAATGTTTCCCAGGGGCCCAGCGAGAAACTCAGAACCGAAGACCACAGGGTCTTGATCGGTGAGAAATAGCCAACAAAGGTGAATCCGGTCCACAGCGCCAACAGTATCCAGGAACCATATTTTGCGGTGCGTAACCACAACTTGCGCGCGCTCATGGGTGCGGCATCGAGCTTGATTCGCGCGTTGCGCTCACCTTCGATTTTCTGCTCGATCCAAGTGAATATTTCCGTATACACCGTCTGCGGACAGGCGTAGCCGCACCATAAGCGGCCACCAACCGCCGTAAACAGAAATAGTGAATATGCAGAAATAATCAGCAGGATCGACAGGAATATCACGTCCTGCGGCCAGAACACCAGGCCGAAGATATAAAACTTGCGTTCAACCAGATCGAACAAAACGGCTTGCCGCCCATTCCAGGGCAACCAGCACGTTCCGTAATACGCCAGTTGGGTGAACCACACGAGCGCCCAGCGCCAAGTGGCGAATACACCACTGACGGCACGCGGGTGTACCTTCTTGTGCACTTCGTAGAGGCTTTCCTCGACGAAGCTGGGCTTGCTCTCCTGCGACGGATTTGGGGTGATTGACGCCATGATCATCGTATTACGATATTCTGATAAAGCTGACCAAAAATTCCCCGGCGCCACAGACTTGGCGCCGGGGAAGTGCAGCTAGTCTACTTCTTTTCCGCGGGTGCCGCTTCAGCCGGTACCGCTGCGGGTGCCTCTACAGGCGCCGCCACGGGAGCGTCCTTGACGCCACCACCGAGTCCATAGACATAGGCGGTCAGCAAATGCACCTTGGCGTCGCCGAGGAACTCGCCGAACGCCGGCATGCGGTTGGTGCGACCCTTCGAGATCGTCTCAATGATGGTTTCCTCGGAACTGCCATACAGCCAGACCTTGTCCGCCAGGTTCGGCGCCACGCCGACGGTACCCTTGCCTTCCGGTCCATGACATGCACCGCACGCAGCAGCAAACAGTTCCTTGCCGCGCTGGGCGCGAATGGAATCATTAGCCAGACCCGACAGGGAGCGCACATAGCTAGCGAGATCCTTGATCTGGTCACCGTTCAGATCCGGCTTGACGCCCTTGGCCGGCATCATTGCGTCACGCCCCTTTAGGATGGTTTCCTTGATCTGATCGGCCGTGCCGCCAAACAGCCAGTCGTTATCGGCCAGATTGGGAAAACCCTTGCCGCCCTTGGCATCCGAACCGTGGCACTGCGAACAGTAGGTCAGAAACAGGCGCTGGCCCATTTCCTTCGCCTCGCTGTTGGCCGCAACGGTACGAATTTCCTGGCTTTGGAACTTCTTGAAGATCGGCCCATATTGCTCTTCCGCCTTCTTCATTTCACCGTCGTACTGCCCGCTGGACGACCAGTTGAACTGCCCCTTATAAGTGCCCAAGCCGGGATACATCGCCAAATAGAACAATGAGAAGACGATGGTGATGTAAAACAACCAGCGCCACCAGCTCGGCAGCGGATTGCTGTACTCCTGCAAATCCTCGTCCCAGACGTGCCCGGTGGTCTCGCCTTCCACATGCCTGGCGGTACTTTGCGACCAAAGAAAGACTCCACACCCGATGATACTGACGAGCACGATGCCCACTACATAAATATTCCAGAAGCCGCTGACAAAATCACTCATGATGATTTCCTTTCCTGATTCTGCATGGCCTGCGGCACGAACGGGCTGTCATCGTCGAGCGGCAGCATGGCCGCTTCGTCATATGTCGTCTTGCGCCGGTCCGAATAAGCCCACCAGACGATGCCGACGAAAGCGATGAACGCCAGCACCGTGAAGAGGGAACGCAGGTCGTTGATGTCCACCCGATTACCTTGCTTGCTTGAGCGCCGTGCCCAAGCCCTGCAGGTAAGCGATCAATGCGTCGAGTTCGGTGACGCCCTCAATGGCCTTTTTCGCTCCGGCGATTTCGGCATCGGTGTAGGGCACGCCGACCGCGCGCAGCGCCTTCATCTTGGCTTCGATAGCATCGTCCTTGAGCGGACGATTCAGCCAGGAATAGGCAGGCATGTTCGACTCGGGCACCACGTCCCGTGGATTCAGCAGGTGCGTTTGATGCCACTGATCCGAGTAACGACCGCCGACGCGGGCCAAGTCTGGGCCGGTGCGCTTCGAACCCCACTGGAACGGATGGTCATAGACGAACTCACCCGCCACCGAATAGTGTCCGTAGCGCTCGGTTTCTGCGCGGAAGGGACGAATCATCTGCGAGTGACAGTTGTAGCAACCTTCACGAATGTAGATGTCGCGTCCCGACAGGCGCAGCGGACTGTAGGGCTTGACCAGTTCATTCACTGGCGTGGTGGTGGACTTTTGGAAGAACAGCGGGACGATTTCGAGCAGGCCACCCACGCTTACCGTGAGGATGGTCAGGACGATCATCAGTCCCACGTTCCGTTCAATTTTGTCATGCGTCAACATGATTTATAGCTCCTTAATCTGTGCAATTAGCGCTCTGCGCGTCGGGAATTCCGCTTCGCGGGCCGACGTTAGTGAGCCGCTGCGGGTGCGAGTACCGGCGCATCGACAGCCTTGCCGCCCGCTATGGTCAGGAACATGTTGTAGGCCATGATCAACATGCCGGACAGGAACAAGAGGCCGCCCAGCAGGCGTATGGTCCAGAACGGATAGGTTGCCTTGACCGACTCGACGAACGAATAGGTCAGCGTGCCGTCCAGATTCGTGGCGCGCCACATCAGACCCTGCATCACGCCGGCAATCCACATCGAGGCGATGTAAAGCACGATGCCGATGGTGGCGATCCAGAAATGCGCCTCAATCAGCTTCTTCGAGGCCATCTCGGGCTTGCCGAACAGTCGCGGCAGCAGGTAGTAGATCGAGCCGATGGAAATCATCGCCACCCAGCCCAGGGCGCCCGAATGCACGTGGCCGACGGTCCAGTCGGTATAGTGCGACAGCGCATTGACAGTCTTGATCGACATCATCGGGCCTTCAAAGGTGGACATGCCGTAGAAGGACAGCGAGGTGATCATGAACTTCAGGATCGGGTCGTCGCGCAGCTTATGCCAGGCTCCCGACAGCGTCATGATGCCGTTGATCATGCCGCCCCACGACGGTGCCAGCAGGATCAGCGAAAACAGCATGCCGACGCTCTGCGTCCAGTCAGGCAGCGCCGTGTAGTGCAGATGGTGGGGACCCGCCCACATGTAGGTGAAGATCAGGGCCCAGAAGTGCACCACCGACAGCCGGTAGGAATACACCGGACGCCCGGCCTGCTTGGGCACGAAGTAGTACATCATGCCGAGGAAGCCGGCGGTGAGGAAGAAGCCCACCGCGTTGTGGCCATACCACCATTGCACCATCGCATCCTGCACGCCGGCGTAGGCCGAATAGGACTTGAACAGCGTCACCGGGATCGCCGCACTGTTCACCAGATGCAGCACCGCGACGGTGAGAATGAAGCCGCCGAAGAACCAGTTCGCCACATAAATGTGGGATACCGTGCGCTTGATGATGGTGCCGAAGAACACCACGGCGTAGGACACCCAGACCAGCGTGATCAGGATGTCGATCGGCCATTCGAGTTCGGCGTATTCCTTGCCGGAGG
This sequence comes from Rhodocyclales bacterium RIFCSPLOWO2_02_FULL_63_24, assembly GCA_001828935.1. Lineage (GTDB taxonomy): Bacteria > Pseudomonadota > Gammaproteobacteria > Burkholderiales > Rhodocyclaceae > Sulfuritalea. Next base: position 98,632 of record MHZX01000092.1, on the reverse strand, counting down.
TGATTCCCAGGGGCAGGGACAAGGCGGCCGAGACGATGATCAGCTGCCAGCCCCAGAACGTAAATGCCGCCAGCCCGGGCGCAAACAGCGGCGCATGACTGGTGCGCTGGACGGCAAAGTAGGATGTAGCAAACAGCGCACAGCCACCAAACGCAAAAATCACTGCGTTGGTGTGCAACGGACGCAAGCGTCCGTAACTCAGAAACTCGTGCACGTTCAACTCCGGCCAGACCAGTTGGGCGGCGATGATGACGCCGACCAGCATGCCTACGATGCCCCAGATTACGGTCATCACAGCGAACTGGCGCACGACTTTATAGTTGTAAGTCGCTTGCGATTGCATGATGGATTCACCTCACATTAACAAAAGAAACCGTTCACCAGACTGCGTTTGATGCAGCGCAGTACAAGAATTTTTCGGGAGATTACACTCGAACGATTGGTGATGTTTGATACAGATCAAAATATATCCAGCTTCAACAAAAATAACTGCACTATCAATATGGCTTATCACTCGATGAATGCTGGGGCTTGGGTGGAGATTGCCGCGGGGGAGTACCGACTGCGTCGCCGGATGCGGCCTCAGACGCCAACGGCAGGCGCACGAAAAAAAAGGGTGCGCAGCGCGCACCCCCAACCCCAACAGAGAGCCTTTCGAAGAAGGCGCGAAGCCATCTCCATAAAACCCACGCGAAGTATGGTTACTTATCGCCTACCGCGCTTTGATCTGAGTCAACAGTGTGTTTTTTTGTTGCGGCCACTGCACTTGATACCGCCAGAACCGGATTCAGTCGCCCCTGGCGGTTGAATCCGGTTCCTGTTTGACGCCCGCAGGACCAGACTTTGCAGCGACCGAAGCACCGCTTTCCGGCAGCTCGGCAGTCTTGTCGTCATCCATCAGGATGCGGTAGCCCGGGCCTTCGAGATCCTCGTACTGGCCACTCTTGAGCGACCACCAGAACAAGCCGGCGATGACGAAGACCAGCACCAGGGAAAGCGGGATAAGGAGATACAGGATGTCCATGCCGATTACTCAGTTCCGCTGCAGGCGCAAGGCATTGAGAACCACCAGAAGCGAGCTGGCCGACATGCCTATGCCGGCCATCCAGGGTGTTACCCAACCGACCATGGCCAGCGGGATGGCAAGGAAATTGTAGGCGAAAGCCCACACCAGGTTTTGTTTTACTACGCGCAGGGTGCGCCGCGCCAGAGCCAGCCCTTGCGGCAGCGCCAGCAGATCGTTGCCAAGCAACACCACATCGGCGTTGGCCCGCGCCAGGTCGGCGCCGCCGCCCATGGCGATCGATACCTGCGCCTGTGCCAGCACCGGGGCATCATTGACCCCATCGCCGACCATGGCCACCGTTTCGCCAGCGTCCTGCAGCGTCTTCAGCGCCGCATGCTTGTCCTCGGGCGACAGCCCGCCGCGTGCGTCGGAAATGCCCAGCGCCGCGCCCACCCTCCCGGCTGCGGCGGGTGCGTCGCCACTGAAGATCGACAGTTTGATACCTGCCGCCAGCAATTTGGCGGCCATGCCAGGCGCCTCGGCGCGAAGACCGTCGTTCAGGCGGAAAAATGCCTGCCATCCAGCCGCACTGCCCAAGGCGATCACCGTGTCGCCAGCGCCGACTACGGCCTGGATATCGTCCGGAACCGCAGCGGCGTGCACGGCGGCGACGAACTCGGGGCGACCAAGCCGCCAGGCGCGTCCATCCACATCCCCCTCGACGCCGGCACCGGTCGTGGCGCGCACTCCGACGACCTCGACATCGACATTCGCCCCGGCTTCCGCAGCGCCAGCGGCCAACGCCCGCGCAATGGGATGTTCCGACCCGCGTTCGAGGGCGGTCGCCACGGCCAGCGCGCGCGCGGCGTCGCCCTGGATCGGGATCACCTCGACCAGCGTCATGCGTCCCGCTGTCAAGGTGCCGGTCTTGTCAAAAATGAAGCGATCGGCGCGTGCCAAGGCCTCGATCGCATGGCCGCGCGTTACCAGCACGCCGTGCGCAGCCAACGCGCCGGTCGCCACGGTCAAAGCCGCCGGGGTCGCCAGGGACAGGGCACAAGGACAACTGACGACCAGCACCGCGACGAAAATCCACAAGGCGCGCGAAGCATCGATCCACCACCAGGCCAGCGCCGTCGCAATCGCCAGCACCAGCAGGGCGACGATGAAGCGCCCGGCGACGCGATCGGCCATTTCCACCAGGCGCGGCTTTTCCGCCGCCGCGCGCTCCATCAGGCGCTGGATGGCCGCCACGCGGGTGCCCTCACCGACGCGCTCGACGCGCATCACCAGAGGGCTGGCCGTATTCACGCTGCCACCGATCAGCGCGTCGCCCGCGCGCTTGGGCACCGGGTGGCTCTCCCCGGTCAGCAGCGATTCGTCCGCGGCGCTCTCTCCTTCCAGGACGATGCCATCGGCCGGTACGGTCTCGCCGGGCTTGATCTGCACCGCGTCGCCGGCACGCAATTCGGCCACGGCGACGCGCTCGCCGGCGATATCCGCCACGCTCAGCGGCCACCCCGGCAGACGGGTGGCGAAGGCCGGAATGGCGCGCGCCAGGGTCTCGACGCTGCGTGCCGCCTTCTGCCGCGCCATCATTTCCAGATAGCGGCCGGAAAGCAGGAAGAAGACGAACATCGTGACCGAATCGAAATACACCTCGCCGGCGGCGGACAGCGTGGCCCACAGGCTGGCGCCGAAGGCCGCACCGACGCCCAGCGCCACCGGCACGTCCATGCCCACCCGCCGCAATTTCAGATCGCGCCAGGCGCTGGTGAAGAAAGGCGCTGCGGAATACACAATCACCGGCGTAGTCAGGATCAGGCTGGCCCAGCGCATCAGCTGCTCGATGTCCGGCGTCATGTCGCCATCGGCCAGGTACACCGGCACGGCGTACATCATCACCTGCATCATGCCGAAGCCGGCGACGAACAACCGCCACAGCGCGGCCTTGCGTTCCTTGCGCGCCAATTCCTCGGAGCGCCCGATGTCGTAGGGATGAGCGCGGTAGCCGATCGCGGCGATGGCTTCGAGGATCGCCGACAGCTTGGTGACACGTTCGTCCCAGCGCACCCGCGCGCGGCGCGTCGCGTAGTTGATGTCGATCGCGGTCACGCCGGGCTGGCGGCGCACATGCGATTCATTGAGCCAGACGCAGGCGGCACAGGTGATGCCCTCAAGAATCAGCGCGGCTTCCTGTTCGTGTTCGCCCGCGGCGCCCTCGGCGCGGCGCACGAAGTTTTTCTGCACGTCGGGATGATCGAACAGGCCGAAGTCGGCCAAGACTTGTGGCAACGCCTCACGCGGGCTTTCCGGCATCGCGTCGCGATGCCGGTAGTAGTCGCCCAGGCCGTTGTCGACAATGGCCTGGGCCACCGCCTGGCAACCGGCGCAACACATCTCGCGCCGGACGCGGTCGATCTCGACCGGGAATTCCACCCCGGCCGGAACCGGCAGTCCGCAGTGGTAGCAAAGCCGGGGATCAGCTGCCATCACGGCTGGCCTGCGGTGAAGCAGGCGCTTACTTGGGCGCCATGCGGATGGCGCCGTCGAGGCGGATGACCTCGCCGTTGAGCATTTCGTTCTCGACGATATGCCGCACCAGCGCCGCGTATTCGGCCGGCTTGCCCAGCCGCGAGGGGAAGGGCACCATCTTGCCCAGCGCGTCCTGTACTTCCTGCGGCATGCCCAGCAGCATCGGCGTCTCGAAAATCCCCGGCGCGATGGTCATGACGCGAATGCCGAAGCGCGCCAGTTCGCGCGCGATCGGCAGCGTCATGCCGACCACGCCGCCCTTCGACGCGGCATAGGCCGCCTGCCCGATCTGGCCGTCGTAAGCAGCCACCGAGGCCGTGCTGACAATCACGCCGCGCTCGCCGGCGGCATTCGGCTGACCCTGGCTCATGACCTCGGAAGCCAAGCGGATCATGTTGAACGAACCGACCAGATTGACCGTGATGGTCTTGGCAAAGGTATCCAGCGCATGCGGACCGTTCTTGCCCAGCACCTTCTCCGCGGTCGCGATGCCGGCGCAATTGACCAGGCCATGCAGGCCGCCGAAGGCCGCCACGGCCGCCGCCACGCAAGCCTTGGCACTGGCCTCGTCGGCCACATTGGTGCTGACGAAGCGCGCATTGGCGCCGAGTTCTGCCGCCAGGGCATTGCCGGCCGCCTCGTTGAGGTCGGCCAGGACCACCTTGGCGCCTTGCGCCACCAGCATCCGCCCGGTACCGGCGCCGAGGCCGGAAGCCCCGCCGGTGATGATGAAAACACTGTCCTTGATCTGCATGAGCGCCCCCTGATCACAGCTTGATACCGTCGCCGACGCGAACGGCAGAGACATAAAAAGAAACAAGGCCTGCCGCCGGGAAAGGAGGCAGGCCCTGAGAGTCTTGGTGCTGTTGGCCGGAATCGAACTGGCGACCTACTGATTACGAATCAGTTGCTCTACCAACTGAGCTACAACAGCGTCCTGAGAGGTTGCGGATTATACCTGTTGCTCCCGCCGCATGGCAACGCGTCCGCCGCCCGTCGGCCGACGGATTGCCTTGCCCCAGTTTGCGCGCAGTTGATAGACTGCCCGCATGATGAAGCTGCCATTTACCCCACATCTGCGCGCCGCGGGCTTCACCCTGATCGAATTGATTGTGGTGATGATCATCATCGGCATCATGGCCTTCGCCGTACTGCCGCGCCTCGACCTGTTGCGCGGCTTCGACGAGATAGGTTATCGCGACAAGGTGAAATCGACGTTGGAATACGCCCGAAAGTCGGCGGTGGCGCAACGGCGAAACGTATGCGTGCGGACCGTAGGCAACAGCCTGCTGCTGACAATCGAAAACGACGTTCCGGAATCGTCGGCGGGTACTTGCACCGCCGTGGCAAGCTTCCCCCGCAACCTAGCCCTGCCCACCGCCGACCGCGCCTGCGGCGGTGCGACGAACCAGGTATGTGCCCCAGCCAATGTGACGCTGACACAGGACGGAAATTCTACCGGTAACCTCACATTTACTCCCCTGGGCGTGCCCTCCGCTGCCGCCACCTACACCGTGACCGGCGACGCGGCGCATTCCTTCACCGTCGAAGCGGAAACCGGCTATGTCCATTAGTCACCGCCAGCGCGGCTTGACGCTGATCGAGCTGATCGTCTTCATCGTCATCGTCAGCGTGGCGCTGGTCGGCGTAATGACGGTGCTCAACGTCACCGTCAAATCCAGCGCCGATCCGATGATCAGGAAGCAGGCGCTGGCAATCGCCGAAGCGATACTGGAAGAAGTCATGCTGCAGCCGTTTACCTGGTGCGATCCGGAAGACGCCAACGTCGCCACGGCAACAAGCTATGCCGGCTGCAGCGTTGCCACCGCGGCGCAAAACACCGCCACCGCCAAGGCAGGAGAAACCCGAGGCACTACCACATCGCTGGACAACGTGTTCGACTACAACGGCGCAGCGATCAATACCAGCATTTCCGGCAGCGGCAATACGCTCTACACCGCCAATGTCACCGTCGCCCCGGCGACCCTCAACGACATCGCGGCGGCCGGAGAGGCGGCCCTGCTGATCAGCGTTTCGGTTTCCTCCGGCACCGAAACCATCCAGCTGCATGGCTACCGCACCCGCCACTCGCCCAACGCACTGCCATGAACCGCCGTCCCGCATCCGCCGCCGGCTTCACGCTGATCGAGGCCATCATGGTGATCGTGATCACCGGCATCCTGGCCGGCGTCGTCGCCGTATTCATCACCAAGCCGGTCGAAGGCTATGTCGATTCCGTGCGCCGCGCCGAACTCACCGATACCGCCGACGTCGCGCTGCGGCGGATGATGCGCGACATCCGGCTGTCCCTGCCCAACAGCCTGCGCGTCACCAGCTCCGGCGGCGTGAATTACATCGAATTCATCATGACCAGCGCAGGCGGGCGTTACCGCGACCCGGCGGACGGTTCCAGCAGCGGCGACTTTCTCAGCTTCACCAGCAGCACGGACCTGAGCTTCGACGTGCTGGGCACCATGCCTGCCAGCCCGGCCGTCGCAGTCAACGACTACGTCGCGGTCTATAACCTCGGCCCTGGCTACGAGTCGGGCAATGCCTACAACTACAACGGCAGCAGTTGCCTGGCCGGCGGTTGCAACATCGCCAAGGTGAGTGGAGTCGCCGGCAACGTCATCACCCTCGACGCCAATCCCTTCGCAGCCCAAACGCCCCCGCTGCCTTCGCCGAGCACCCGCTTCCAGGTCATACCGGGCGCTATCCGCGCCGTCACCTTCGCCTGCCCGACGACCGGTACAGGCAGCTTGACGCGTTACTGGAACTACGGCTTCAACACCGCCCAGGCGACACCGCCGACGGGCGGCAATTCGGCGCCGCTCGCCAACGGCGCCAGTTGCGTGGTCGAATACACCGCCAACGCCACCGGCCGCAACGGCCTGCTTTTCGTGCAACTCACGCTGAGTTCGGGCGGCGAAAACGTGAGCATGTTCCAGCAGATCCACGTGGATAACGCGCCATGAGACTCGCCCTCAAGAAGCTTCGCGGCTTCGCCATCGTCTCGGCCATTTTCATCCTGGTCGTGCTGGCGGCGCTGGGCGCCTTCATCCTGAACATCTCCACCAGCCAGCACATCGGCTCGGCGCTCGACGTGCAGGGGGTGCGCGCCTATCAAGCCGCGCGGGCGGGACTCGAATGGGGGCTGTACCAGGTGCAAGCCACTGCTGCCTACAACTTCGGCTACACCTCCACCGACCCCAACACACGCACCTGCCCTGCGGCGACCACGTCCTTCGTTCCGGCAGCGGCGACGCTTGCGGGCTTCACGGTGACCGTCGAATGTGCGGCAACCGCGGACGCCAGCAGCGGTCCTACCGTCTATAGCATCACCGCCACCGCCTGCAACCAACCGAATGCCGGAGCCTGTCCCAACACCGTCAGCCCCAACTCGCTGTATGTCGAGCGCCGCCTTTCGGTGGCCTTCTGACCATGATGCCGACCAGCCACCGTCCTGCCAGCGCCGACTCTCCTGGCCTGAAGCAGCACCGAGCAAGGGATCACGCCATGCACTCGAATCTTTCGCTCATCCGAAACCTCGGACTTGTCCTCGCCCGCGCCGCCCAGTCGCTGCTGGGCGCGATCGCGCTCATCGCATGGCTGGTCATCGCCCAGAGTCCGGCACACGCCGCCATCACCTATTTCGCTTCGGCGTCGAACCCCACGGACGGCAACAACCGGGATTCGACCACCGTGGCCGTGACACCTCCCGGCTCGATGCAAGTCGGCGATCTGGCGATCATTGTCGCCAACGCCCGGGAAAGCGGACAGACACTGGCGATTTCGGTAACCGGCGGGCAAACCTGGACCGCGCAAACCGCCAACACCACAAACACCAGCCAACGAATTTTCTGGGCGCGCTACAACGGCACCTGGTCGGCCAATCCGAGCGTCAGCTTTCCCTCGGGGGCAAATGCGACGACAGTGGTGATGCATGTGTTCAGGCCCAGCTCTAGCGCAAACGGATGGGTCCTGGATGTTGCCCAGGCCGATGGCAGCTATGCCACACCAGCCTGGCCATTCGATGTGACGATTGCCGGAATTACCACCGTGACCAACGGTGCCCTGGTTCTTGCAACATGGGCCAGTACCGACAACAACTCCTGGACCCTGCAGACCGCAGGCTGGACCAATGCGGGTGGAGCGCAATACCGCAACGGCGACGGCAGCGACTCATCGCAATCCGCAGCCTACAAGATCATGCCGACCGCAGGCGCGTCCGGAGATGTGACCAACCGACAGACAAACAACGGCGGCGACCCCGGCAACACCTCCATCCTGGCCTTCAAGGAAGTGCCCGGGACCACGCTCGCCACGGGCTCCGACCCAGCGGCGGCGACCATCGCTCCCGGCGCCGGCGCCACCGACGTCGACCTGTTCACCCTGCAGACCAGCGGCGGAACGGAGGCTGTCACTTCCGTCACGGTAAATCTGTCGACCAACAGCGGCATCGGGCTGTTGGCGATCACCGACAACGCGAACACGATGCTGGGTTCCACTGCCTCGCCGGTTACCGGATCCAACACGATCTCCGTCGCGGGCATGTCGGCGACGACAACGCTGACGAGCTTCAAAGTGCGCGTCACGCCCCTGAGCCACGCCGCGATGCCGGCACCGCCCGGCGCCGCCTACGCAGTCACTGCTCCGGTGACCGCCTGGGCCGGGCCAAACAATCATGCCGGCAGCGATACCAATACGAATGCACTGACCATCGACAACCTCTCGCCGACGAGCGCCACCGCGGCCAGCGGCGCCGCCGGCAGCAGCCAGACGACACTGAATTGGACAACCTCCGTGTCGACCGACTTCGCCACTACGGCCGGGACTGTGATCTATCGCTGGGCAGCCTCGGCAGCCGGCAGCGAGGTGCCCGTCGAAGGCTCGACGCCGACCTTCGGCACCACCAACGGCACCGCGACTGTCGCCTGCGTGGTGTCGTCGGCGGGATCGACGGCGCTTTCCAGGATCGATGGTCCGGGCAGCAGTTCCGGCGAGTGCACGACGGCCGCCTTGACCACCGGACAGGCCTATACCTACAAGGTATTCCAGAAGGATACGAACGGCAACTACGACGTCGGGGCAACGATCGGAACGATCACCCCCTTCGGGCCGGTCAGTGCCGCCACGTCGACGGTGGTTGCGGTGCCAACCTCATTGGAGGCGGACAACGCCACCACATCGACAATTACCGTAACCCTGAAGGACAGCGCCGGCACACCGGTTTCCGGAAAATCCGTTGCGCTTGCCGCGGGTTCGGGCAGTTCGGTCATCACCACCACCAGCGGCACCACCAATGCCAGCGGCGTTGCCACGTTTTCGGTCAAGGACGGCACGGTCGAAGGGCCGATCACCTATACCGCGACCGACACCACCGATTCGATTGTCATCACCCAAACGGCGCAGGTGACGTTCACCACGCCGTCGCTGTGCTTTACCGATAACTTCAACCGCAGCACCCTGCTGGAAACGGGGAACTGGACCCGGACCAAGAGCGTCGGCACCGCCCTGGATGCGGAGATTGTCAGCAACCGCCTGCGCCTGACGGACGCCGTTGGAAACCGGGCCACCGCGGTGCACTTGCAGCGCCTGTTCCCCGGTGCCGGCAACAAGGTGGTGGCCGAGTTCGACCATTTCGTCTATGGCGGTACCGGTGCCGACGGCATGGTCATCACCCTGTCCGATTCCTCCATCGCACCGGTGGCCGGAGCCTTCGGCGGCTCGCTCGGCTACGCGCAAAAGAGCAACCCAGGCTCCGACTGCACAACCGCGGGCGGCTGTCCCGGCTTCGCCGGCGGCTGGATCGGCGTCGGCCTCGACGAATACGGCAACTACTCGAATCCCACCGAGGGTCGCGTCGACGGCCCCGGGGCGCAGGCGGATACGGTGACCATCCGTGGTTCCGGTTCGGGCCAGAGCGGCTACAACTACCATACCCGGTCGAGCGTGCTGAGCCCCGGCATCGACCAGGTGGTGGCAGCATCGTCGATCACCCACGTGGGCTCCAGCGGCTCAAGGGTCGCGGCGAACGGCGCCAGCGTGACCCCGACCCTCCCCGCCCACCAGATCGACGATCTGCTGCTGTGCGCCGCGACCTCGAACGACGACACTGCCCACAGCGTCGCCACCAGCGGCTGGGCCCAGGTTTATCAGGTGGCGCAAGGCGGTAATGGCCAACCGCGCTCGTCGATGTTCTACAAGAAGGCGGCGTCCGCCTCGGAAACCAATCCGACCATCACCCACAGCGGCGGCGGCGGTATCGTCGCGGCCTGCACGGCGTTTCGCGGCGTGGACACGACGACCCCCTTCGACGTGACCTATGCCGCCAGTCACTATGCCGACACCACCAACAGCAGCAACGTGACATCCGGTTCGATGACCACTGTGACCAATGGCGCCATGATGCTGTTTGCCGGCCACATCAACAACAACCGCTGTAGCCTGACCGCCTCGACCACCGGAGGGCTGACCTGGGCCCAATCGTTCTGCTTCGATTCGACCCAGGGCAACGACGAAACCATCGCCATCCACTATGCGTCACAAACTACGGCGGGCGCCATTGGTCCGATCACTTTCACCCAGGGCAGCACAGACGAGAACCGCGGCGTCCTGCTCGCGCTGCGTCCCATCTCGGCATCGGTCACCGCCCACCGCTACAAAGTGACGGTGGATCACGGCGATGGCACTCATGCCTACGTCACCGTCGATCGGGATACCACCGGCACCGGCACCAGCTACTCCAACGTGATTGCGACCTACGACGCCAAGGCGATCGCAACCCAGGCCGCCGTGCCTCCCTACTGGTTCTTTTCCTTCACGGCCTCAACAGGGGGCGCAACCAATGTGCACGAGATCGACAATCTGACGGTATGTACAGGCCAGCCGATTACCACGCCAACGCTGGACCATGTGCGCATCGTCCACGATGGCAGCGCCCTCACCTGCGCGGCCGAGACCGTCACCATCAAGGCCTGCGCCAACGCGGCCTGCACCGCGCTCTATACGGGCAGCGTAACGGTGGACCTGGCCGCGATCAGCGGTGCCACCTGGTCGTCGGACCCAGTGACATTTACCGGTGGCCAGGTGCAGGTAACGCTGACCAAGGCGACCACCGGCGCAGTGTCCCTGGGGGGCAGCGTAACCGCGCCCAGCAGCATGACCGCGGTGTGCTACAACGGCGCCACGAGCGGCGACTGCTCATTAACGTATTCATCGAATGCCTGCGCCTTCGATGCGGTGGAAGTAGGTAAGAATCCCAGCACGCCTATCTTTACCAAACTGGCCGGAACGGCATTTTCCGTCGATGTGCTGGCCTTGACCGCCGGCGTCATCAACACGGGATACACGGGCACGGTAACCGTGGACCTGGTGGATCAAACTGGAGTGGCATCGGGATCGTGCGGCACGACGTCGCTCGCCAGTCCCACCAACTCGCCGGCATGGAGCAGCGGACGACGGACTTATAACTTCAACTATGCCAATGCCGCCAAGGACGTGCGGGTACGCATGGTCAGCGGCGCGACGACAGCCTGCTCGTCCGACAACTTTGCGATCCGACCGACCAGTTTCAGCCTCAGCTCTCCCGATGCGACCAATACCGGAACGAGCGGCACGCCCGCTATCAAGGCCGGCGCCGCCTTCGGCCTCGATGCCGCCTCGGTCGCCAACTACAGCGGCACGGCGCTGATCAACAGCAACCGGATCGAGGCGCACAGCGGCGCCTCGCAGACCGGCACGGTAAGCGGCAGCTTCTCGCCCGCAACACTTGCCTCCAGCTGGATTTCCAAGGGCACGGCATTTACTTATTCCGAAGTCGGGAATTTCCGTTTCACGCCCTGGGGAATATATGACGACGGCAGTTTTACCGATGTCGACCGCAGCAAGTCCACTCCGGAATGCTTCATCGACAACAAGATCGGCACCGCCGTCGATCCCGCCGACCCCAACGTACTGGACGGCAACGGCAAGTACGGCTGCTATTTTGGCGGCACCAATACGTCCGGCGGCACCATCACCTCGCCCTATTTCGGCCGCTTCACCCCGGATCACTTTGCCTTCGCCGCAGTCAGCCTGACCGCCGGCTGCGGCACCTTCACCTATTTCGGCCAGGATGGATTCACCACGGTCTTCACGCTGACGGCGCAAAACGCGAGCAACGTCACGACCGCCAATTATGTCGGCGACGGCAGTTCCAGCTGGGCCAAGCTGCCGCTAACCGCCTGGGGTGCGGTGCCAGCATCTGCCGCCAGTCCGGGTTTTGGCTTTGGCGTCAGCACCTGGACGCCAACGCAACCGGCCGGCGCCGCCATCGCCGCCAGCACCACGACGCCGACGGCGACAAATTCCAATACCTGGGTGTCCGGCAGCACCACGGTTACCGCCAAGCACAAGATCAGCCGGCCAAGCAATCCGGCAGTGTCGACCACGGCGACAGCAACCGCCTTGCCGGTGGACTCGGATGGTGTGACCATGACGAGCGCGGCATCGCTCGGCACCACGGTGCAGCGCTTCGGCATCCTGCGCCTCGACAATGTCTACGGCTCGGAATTGCTGCCCATCCGGGCGACGGCCCGTACCATGTACTGCGCTACGGTAGTCGGCACTGCATGCACCCAATGGCTTACCAATACCGACGACAGCTGCACCAGCTTCACGCCAGCCGATGGCAGCCTGGCCAACTACCAGGCGCCGGCATCGGTCACCAATCCGCTCGCCGCGACAAACTTCCGCATTACCGGCACCGATCCCAACACCGCTACAGGCACAACCGGGAACTGGACGACTGCGTCCAACCCCGTCACCATGAGCTCCGGCAGCGGTACGATCATCCTGAGCAAGCCTTGTATCGGCGGTCCCGGCGCGGCGTGTACCTCCGCCGTCGGCAGCGTCGACCTGACCCTGGACCTGACGACCATGCCCTGGCTGCAGGGCACCTGGACCAGCACCGGCGCCTGGGACCAGAATCCCACGGCCCGGCTCCGCTTCGGCTCCCCCAAAGCGCCATACATCTACCTGCGCGAACGCTACTGACGGCAGCCCTGGCCAACAGTCGGCGCTGGCGGGACGGCAGTCTTGATCCTCACCGACGCAGTGACCCTATTCGACGGCTGGCTGGTAAGGTAGAGCGCTTTCTTCACTCCGCACTTGCGGCAGCTTCAGAAATCCCCGTACATCGAAGATTTCGTTGATGGTCTGCCCGCCGGCATAAATCTTGTCGCGTATCGCGGCTTCGACCCGCCGCAGTTGCTCGTCCGTCAGCGCCGGGAGTGAGTCCCAAAATATTTGCTGCACCCGTCCATCACCGCTGATGACCAATTTCACCGTAACACCGACTGCCGCCGGGGTTGAATTCGAGAGCCGGCCCGGGATCGGAACGGGCGCGATGCGGGCCGAGCTAGCCGACAGCACCGACTGTGGCCGTGCCATCGGGGGTGCCATTGCCCCTTGCGCTGATTTGGGAGGAACCGAGAAAGCAGACGCAGCGGGATCCTTGCGTAACAGTACCGGGACCCCGGTCTTTTTTGCTGCGGCCGCCGGAGTGGTCGGCGCCAAGGGCGCTGCTCCCCGCAAAACGACTGTCAGGACCGCCTGATCAGCGGCCTTCCACAGAGGCGCGGGCAGCTTCCAAGCCAGCAACAGGACTGCGTGCAACAGAACGGAGACGCCCAGCGTTACATAGAACCGGCTTGCGTCGTCATGCTTCCATCCGGCATGGCTCCAGTGGCTCCGCCCCGCCATCAATAGGCCTCGAACTCCCGCCACAGGCCGCGTTTGCCGCCGAAGATGCTACTGCTGCCACCCCCGCCGCCGCCCGCCGCAGCGGACACCGGCACCGACAGTGTTTCCTGCTGGTAGTTGGATTTGGTAGCGATGGCCTTGTAGTCGCCCGACGCCAACTTGACCACCGTGAGGCCGACCACCAGGGAATCGCTGATCTTGATCGACACCGTGGTTTCGCCGCCGACCGCCAGTCCCGTCGAATAGTCGAGGAAATTGACCCAGGAGCGCCCGCCCACGGTGCAGCTGTCGGCTGCAGGGATGTTGCTGGCGAACACCAGGGTGCCCCGCACCAGTTTGGGATCAACGTTTATGCGCTCTCCGGAATCAGGCAGGGTGACGTGCCAGCCGCCATAGGTGTCCCAGCTCATCGACGTGCTATCGGTGTTGTTGCACGTGCCGGCGGCGGACACCGTGGCCCCGGCACCGAGGCAGATCTTTCGCGCGTTGGTCGTCACCCCATTCGACGTGACCGTAATGGCCGCACCATTCACGTCGGTCGACAGCAAAGTGCGCGTGAGGAACATCGGCACCACGGTGGGAGTACCGGAGACATCGACGGTGGTGGTGTCGCTCAGCGGGTTCCAGGTCGCCTGCGCGGCGCCGCCAAGATTGGCGGCGCCCAACGTGTCCTTGATGGCGTAGAAACCCTGGACATCGACATTGGTCAGGTCCGCGGTCTCAAGATATTTCCCGGTGCCGACGAAGACCTGGCGAATGCCGCTGTCGTTTTGCGACAGTTCGGGCTTGGTCGTGATCGGCTGGACCACGCCGCCGCTCTCCAGGTGCGCCAGCTTGAACACCTGGGTGCCACTATGGCCCGAGGCCGTGTGGTTGAGATCGAAACGCCAGAGGTCGCCGTTCAGGTCCCCGGCGTAAACGTACTGAGCCGTATTGTCGGCCGCGGGATTGTCGGCCCATATTGCAATCTTGCCCAGGTTGCTCGGCGCGGCGCCGCTGCCCGACAAGGTGGCCAGCGGATAGCCGCTTTTTACCGCGCCTGTCTGCGGATTCAGGGCATACAGGTAACCGCCGCCGTCGCCGCCGCTGGCGGTATTGTTGTAGCCGGAAGAGAACAGGACGGACCACTGGCCATTGGGCAACTTGCTGACGGTGGAATTCGAGAACGTGTAGCCCAGGTTCGGCGTCGAGAACTCCCACAGGTACTTCGGACTGAGCGGATCGGTCACGTCAAGGGCATAGTAGGACGTGCCGCCCGCGCCCTGGCCGCCGATCAGGATGGTGTGCCAGTCGCCGACGCCGAAATCCACGTCGGCGACCGTGATCTGGCCGTCGATGAAGTAGCGGTGCGCGTAGTTGACGTCGCCCAGCGTCTTCATCACCGGCAGCACTTGAGTCGGGATGAAGGACCACATTTCCTCGCCGGGCTGCACCGTGGCGCCGCTGACCGTGACCGACGCGGTATGCGCGTTTATCGCATGCAGCATGCCGTCCTGGGCCGAAACAAATACCACCGGGTTGCGGCCGGCCGCGGTGCCCGCCTTGAAATCGGAATAACCGCCGTCGGTATAGCCCGCGCTCGGCGCCTTCATGAACACCGGCTGGGTATTCACAATATCGCCGAAGACATGGGTGCGCTTACGCCAGATCTGGGCGTGGCTGATGTCGCCGTCCTGTTCCAGGCCGCGGTTGCCGCGCAGGAAATCGACCAGATTCGAGGCGGTGATGTCGCTTGGGTTGCTGACCGACAAGGCCGCATACTGGCTCAGCGTGCTTGGGCTGAAATAGGCCTGCTCAGCCCCGGAAAGATTGCTGAAGCTGAAAACGCGCAGTGGATCGCCGCTGGTCCCGGAACTGGGCGCCAGATAGATGCGCCGTGCCGACCAGGTCAGGTTGTCGAGCTTGCCCTGGGCCGACCATTGGCAGCCGGAGTCCGCTGTGGTGCAGGCCGTGGAACTCGACACGTCGCCGGTGGCGACGTCGATCGAACGCGATTGCAGGTCGCCGGTCCAGTCCACCGTGGCATAGCTCGCCACATAGGCAAAGTTGTCGCCCGCCACCGGTTCCAGATTGGAAGTAGCCGCCGCCGCCGCGGAACCGACCCGGGCGCCGATCTTGTTCAGCGCTTCGCGCAGGCCGGCGACCACATTGGGCACGTTGCGCGCACTGAAATACTTGCCGCGCCCGGCGACTGTTGCATGCCACAGATCGTCTACGCCGGTCGGGTCGAGATTGGCCACAGCCGGCCAATTCTTGGTTCCAGCCACGATGGCGGCATAGTCGCCGATGCCTGAGGTCTGGTAGTCGGAACTGTAGTTGAGCTTGCCGTCGATGCCCAGCCCCATGGCGAAGAAATTCATGTGCTGGATCTGGTTCTTGTCGTCGGCGGTGGTGAGGACGTTGTTGGTCGCCACATCGGTCGTGCCGTTGGTGTTGTTGCCCAGCGCAAGCGTGCGCAAATCGGTGCTGTAATAGTGATAGGCGATATCGGACAAAGTGCGGCAAGAACTGGCCGTGCCGCCCCGACTGCTGCCGACCGAGGGGCAGGTAGTCGAACTTTGGGCGCCGTCGTAATAGGGGCGGCCGACGGTGGCCAGCACGTTGTCGGTATTGCCAATGTCGGCGCCGGTGACGCCCTGGATGCTGGAACTCTCCGATTCGTTCCAATAGCCGTCCGTCACCAGCAGCATATAGTTCTGCTGGCACGAGTATTCGAGCGGATCGGCCTGGGCGGTCAGCTTGCCGGCGTAGTAGCGGCCGATCTTGGCGGTCTCGGCGCGCAGCGGCGTGGCGCAGCTTGGACTGGCACTGGTGAGGCTGGTCCACCAGGAGCTTCTCCCGGCGCCCGAAAACTGCGCGACCGGATTGTCCACCGTGGTGCCGGTGGCCTGGCAGATGTTGTCGAAGCCGACCCGGTAGTTGCCGTCGAGCTGGGTGAAGGCCAGGGTGGTGGCGGACTTCATCATCAGCATGCGGGTACGGTAGTAGCTGTACCAGTTGGCGAAGTTTTGCATCTCCTCGGCATAGGTGCAGGTGGCAGCGGCGCAATCGGTGCGGCCCGAGGTGCGGCTGAAGGTTCTGCCATCGTTCACGATATCGGTACGCTTGAAGATGCCGATGCCGTTCCATTGATTGGTCGCCGCATCGGCCGCCGCGCCGCCGCCCATGGTCAGCACGTTCGGCGCCGTGCCGGTGGCGTTGGTGGGAATGGTCAGGACCGAGGCGGCGGTGCCGTTGGTCATCGCCACCGTGGTCGTGCCTATCGTCCCGACGTTGGTGCTGGCGATCTGGGTGATAGTCGTGCCCTGGCTGGGCGCGCCGCCGGAAAAGGCGCTGACGGTGAACAAGTAGGGGGCGTAATCGTCGACCGCGGTGGCTCCGGAACTGCCGTTGGAGGCCGCCGGCACGCAGGAGCGCCAGGTGCCGCTGTTATCCGGGCTGGTCATGCCCGTGGCGGCGAGAGCGATACCGCTACCGTCCTCGTTGCCGTTGTACTTGAAGCTAAGGGCGCCGACGCCGCAGTTGTTGCTGTCGTCCGTGTCGGTTCCCTGGCAGGCATTGATTCCTGAAGGACCGGTGATGGTGCAGTCGGACTGTACCGTGGTGCTGGTGGCGTCGGTACATGAAATCGTGTAGCCGCCTTGCGCGTTGGATTCCAGACGGGAGGCCAGATTGTTGATGCGAGTAACGGTGAGATCCTGTGCCACGCCGGTATTCACCGAATTGGCGGTGATGGTGTTGATGCCGCCACAGGTGATGGTGTTGATGTACTTGGACGCCGCCGTCGCGTTGTCGATGCGGAAGCGCCAGGTGGCCGAAGTACCGGAACTGACCGCCGGGCAGGTCTGCACGACTGCATTGTTATAGTTGAAGTTGATGTTCGAGTCGCTGCTTATGCTCAGATTGGTGCAGGCGGCAACTGCAACGGGGCCCGTCACGGTGCAGCCGACTTTGTTGTTGTTGGCATATTGGGTACACGAATAGCTATAGCCGTTGGTATCGTTGGCCATCAATTCAGTCTTCAATATTCCGCGGCGAGTGTCGGAATTGCTGGTCGACGTTCCGGTATTGACCGAATTGGGCGTTATCGTGTTGGTACCGCCGCAGGTAATCGAATTGATGTACTGATCCGCCGACGAGGCGGCATCAAAATATCCAATTTCGAACTGCCAGGTCGGCGCCGTGATCGTCGCACAGCCCGCGCTGCCTGAGGTCGGTTTGGTGTAGTTGTCGATGGTGATCGACGCATCGTAGGAAAACGACAAATTGCCGGTACAGGCGCTGACCCCGGTGGGGCCGGTAACGTCGCACCACTGGTTGTTCTGGCTGCCCGATTCGTAGCTGCAGCTGTAGCTATAGCCGTTGCTACCGGCCGCATTCAGGCCGGTGGCCAGCGCCGTGGTGTATTGCAGCGAAGAGCTGCCCGCCGAGCCGGTGCTGGCATCGGTGCTCAGCACATAAATTTCATCGCTGCCGGCGCTGTCCGACGCATCGCAGCGAATGTAGTCGACGTTGGCGTTGTCGGCGGTGGCGTTGCTGATGCTGAAGTTCCAGGTCGGACTGGTGGCCGAGCCAGCGACGACGGCGGTGCCGTTCTGAAAGGTGAAGGACTGGCCGTTGTAGGCAGTGCCGGCGGGCGCGGTCACCGTGATATGGTAGTCGCTGCCGCTCAGGACTGGCGCGGCGGCCGTGAAGCCATGCGTTCCTGTGCCGGCATTGATCGCGGTGCGCAGGGAGGTGGCATTGGCCGAGACCGAGGTGCCGTTGGCAATCGTGGTCGACGCGATATGCCCGGCCAGGCTGCTTGCTCCCACCTGGATCCCGCCCAAGTCGGCACCATAGGTGTGGCCGGTACTAGTGACCTTGATGGTGCCCGTCGCCAGGGCGCTGGATGAGGTCACAGCCAGCGTGCCGGTGCAGCCGGTGATGCTTACCGTACTACCGGAGGCCGTTGCGGTGCAACCGCCATTGCCGTTGATTTTTGCGGCAAGGCTGCTGGCAATGGCCACCGTTTGCGTGCCGTCGAGAATGCTCAGGGCCGGCGCGGTGAAGATCGACACGCCGTCCTTGGTAACATCGCTGATGCTGGTCGCGCCTGCGGTCGAATTGATCTGGATCGACCCGGTGCTGATGGTCGCGGTGGCCGGCCCCGCGACGACGATGGCCTGGCCGTTGTCGGTATCGTCAGCTTGGATGCGCTTGATCTGGACGTAGGCATCGCCGTGCGACTGGCAAGTGCCATAGGCGTAGGCATCGGCCGCGGCGCCCGCTTGCGAACCGGACCGCGCGATGTATACGCCCTGCTGGAGGCCGGAGTTGATGCCCTCGCAAATCATCCGCGCGGTATTGCCCGTGTCGCCGTCGGCGGTCACGTTGGCGCTGAGCAGCTGATTGCCGTGGATGGTGATCGACGAGATCTGGTAACCGGAGGTCGCCGTGGTGACGCGAATCTCGCCGAGGGAATTGGCGGCGGCAACCACCGCCGGGCCGGTGGCCAGTACCGGCAGGCCGTTTGCGGCCGTACCGATGGCGGCTGCCTGCAGCAGGGCCGTGCTGCCGGTCGCCGCGCAACTGTAGCCTGTGCTCGCGGTTTGCGCCTGGACTGCCGTGCAGATATTGGCCGCCATGGTGGCCTGATCGCCATTCGCGGCGGAAGTAAAGCTAGCGCCGCCAACGATGTCCACGCCGCCGATAGTCAGCCCGGTCAGCGACTGGCCGGCAGTCGTCGCGCTGACCACCAGGCTGGCGGTGGCCTGCACTCCGGCAGCCCCTGTGCTGACCCAGCCGCCGAGATAATTGGGAATGTAGTGATCGAGATCGCGCCGGCCCTGGCAGCCGCCGAAGGTATGGGAAATCGGGTTGTAATAGGCGCACCAGCGATACTTGGATGCGACGTTGAAGGTCACCCCGCCGACGACAAACGCCGGGATTGCCGCCAGCGCCGCTGCCTTTGTAATGCAATTGGTATAATCTGTGCTGGTGCAGTACTCGGAAGGCTCCATGCTGAAGTAGGACGCCGGGCCGGTATAGGTCTTGCGGAAGGTATAGGTGACATTGGGATAAAGATTGTCGCCGCTGGTGTCAGCGTTCTCCTTGCATTGGGTGTGCGTGGCGATGTTGGCGGAAGTCGGGGTCGGACTGGGGCTGGCGGTGTTGCACCAGACTTCGTGAGTCCAACTGGTGGTCAGATTGGTCGCGCCGGTGCCGGCGAAACCATCGGTCTTGGCTGCGGTGCTGCTCGCGCTGGCGTAGGATGTGCCGTCCGCCTTGATCGGCGGCAGATAGCGCACCGCCGGATCGTAGAACTGGTAATTGACCGCGCTGGTCGAGTAGGGCACCTGCGACACGGTGCTACAGGTCGGCGAAGCCGAAGTATCCTTGGGAGTACCGCCTTGGTTGCTGGTGCCCGTAGTGCCCCAGCACATGCCCCAGCCCGCGGTCTTCAGCCCGCCGAGGAAGGTGACATAGGTGTTTGCCGCAGTGTAGCCGCTGCCGCCACTGGTGACGGTGACCGATTGGATCGTCTTCGAGGCATTCAGCGTTACCGTCGCTGCCGCGCCGGTGCCATTGCCCTGGATCAACACCGTAGGCGTGCCATGCTCATAGACGTTGCCTCCGGTCGCGGTGATCGCCGTGATCACGCCGCCGGCGATGGTCGCCGCGCCCCTGTCGCCCGAAGAACCGGGCGGCGTAATGCCGGCATTGGTGGGATCGGTGACGGTCGCGTCGTTGATGTAATCCGGCGTGTAGTCCCAGCCCATCGAGCCGGAATCGTCGAGCACGTACATGAGATTGGGACGCACCACCGAAGTCGTGCTCGCCGCCAGCGGGGTGGTCGCCAACGTCAAGGCGACGGCCTGAGTGACATTGCCGACGCTTAACGCCAGCATCAGGAGCCAGGCGACGGCTCTGCGGAACTGAAGGGTTTTCATAAAGGCACCTCTATGCGTACGGGCTTGCATCATCAATAGACGAAGGCCTGGATGTAACGGTTGTTCTGCCGCGGGCCCACCACCTTTATGGTGATGCGGTAGTAGACAAGGGAATTGGTGGTGGTGGTGGCGCCGCAGAAACTGGCGCTGGTCGGGTCCATCGAGCAGCCAGCACTGCTGCTCGACGCCGCGGTAATCGGCGGCGCCATGCAGCCGGCCGTCGGACAGGCCGATCCCGCGGTACTTGCCATGCGGTGCACGACATAGTAGAGGTCATAGCCTGCCGGCTTGCCGGCGACTTTCGCGGCGCAGGGAAAGCCGTCGGAACCGGTGACGGTGTCGCTGAAGCGATACTGCTGGGGGGTGAAGCTTCCCGTTGCGCCGTCTTTCTTGCAGCCCGCATCGGCGCCGGACAAGGTGGCGTAATAGCGCGGCGTCGCAGCCGCCGCGATGTCGCTGTTGAGACCCGAGGCTACCGCCATCTGCGTCTGCACCCACTGGAAGGCGCTATCCACCGCCACGTCCGCCGCGCGCGTGGCTGCCTGCCGAAAGGCGATATTGCCCGAGGCAGAAATTCCGCCGCGCAGACTGGTGATCATGGCCACTGCCGACAGAGTGATGATGACCAGGATCACCAGCGCCAGGACCAGAACAAAGCCCTGCTGGCGCACTGGACGACGCAATGGGGTCAGCGTGTCCATATGACGTTTTTCAGCGGAATGATGGTGGAATAGGCGCGGTAGCGCGAGCGGGTATCGGGAATAGCGAAGCTCACCGCATCCGTGGTAGCCGAACTGTCGGACATCTCCTGGAACACTGGGAGCGGATTCGGCTGGTCGATGGCTTCATTCTCCCGCGCCGAACTGCGAGCCACGACACCAACCCGGATCGCAATGACGCGTCCGACATTGGCGCTGGTGAGCGCCGTGGCGCCGCTCACCCAACTGGTCACGGTCGTGCTCGCGGTGGTATCCGCCAAGCCATACTGCGCCTTGAGAAAGACGATGTCGTCGACCAGATTGTTGGTGCTATAGGCCGGATAGTCGGCGACGGTCATCGCCGTGGTGCTGACGGCATAGCTGCGACTGAAGAATTCGCCGCTAGCTCCGAAATAGACCAGATAACCCGCCGTACTCGACGCCGCCAAAGCGGGGGTATAGCCGATCGCCGTGGCGCCGACGCTGGTCACCGTGGTCATGGTGCAGGTTGGTATGAAGTTGGTCGCCACCACCTTGTCGTTGACGCTGAAACCCACCGAAGAACGCACGTTGTACTGGCTGCTCGTCATGGTGCTGCCGCCGCTGACGGCCAGCTCGGTGCCCGGTACACCCGAGGCCGGATTGGTGCCTTTCACCGTGATGGTGTCGGATGCCCCGCTGCCGCCATCGCCGATGATGACCGGGTAGGGCACGAAGGAATTCACGCCGTCGGTGATTGTGGTGCAGCCCTGCAGCGGCGCCAGGCCGTACCCGGCCTGGCTGATGTCGCGCTCCAACCGGTAGAGCGCCATCACGCCGTTGTCCTGAGTCGCCATGGTCTGGGTAATGGCGCCGCGCTTGGTGGAAAATGTCATCATCACGGCGGAAACGGCGGCCAGGCCCATCAGGCTGATGGCCAGGCCGATCAGCAGTTCGATCAGGTTGAAGCCTCGTTGGCGACGCATGGCGGTATCGGCTCTTGGCTGGCTCGGTTGCGCGCTCAGTTACGGGTAATCATGCTGCTGGCCTGATAGCGGCGCGGATTATCGGGATCCTTGCGGTCTGTCCAGGCGACACAGACCGTGACCGCCTGCGGATTGGCGATCGTGACCGTGCCGCTGGCCGCACTCGAACAAACATTGGTCCCAGTATCGACGCAGTCGCAGGTGGACAGATAAACGGTCCCGGTAGCGCCGGGAATAGCCGTTTGCAAACGTGACGACCAGTTCGTGAGGTTAACCGACGAACTGACCCACATCTCCGACAGCAGTTCGCCGACGGCATAGCTCGCATCGTTGCGCGCCTTCGACTGTCCCACCTGGTTGAGCCCCTGCGCCGACAATGCCAGCAGGCCCATCAGCGCAACTGCGAACAGCAGCAGGCTGACCAGCGCCTCGATGATGAAGGAGCCGGACTGGCGGCGGGCTGAAGCGGCATAGTTCATGGCTACCATGGCCAGCCCCTCAGCACGCCATGGCGTCGCTGCTCGGCGCATCTGGATTGCATAAGCGGACGGTGCCGTTGGCGTTGACCTGGACCCGATAGCGGCGACCGGAAACACCGTTGCTGGGTCCGACCGAGATGCTTGCCGCAGTCGCCGCCTGGGTTGCTGTTCCGTCATAGTTGGCCGCCAACTGGCCTAGCGGGCCGAAGGTGACGAGAAATCCGGCTAGGCTCCCGACCGCTGACGGACTGGCAAAAACATCGACGTTGGTGGCGGTCTCGGTTCCGCTCTTGTAGGCAATGAAGGGATCGGCGGCGCAGCTCGCCGCGTTTCCCGAGTAGGCCGGCGTCGTCGGACAGGGTTCCTCCTGATCGGGCGGAGAATACGCATTGACGTCGCAACGCAGCCAAGGCTCGCCTCGGGTATTTGCCGGCGTGGTTGCCCCTGTAAACTGCGTGACCACCCACAGCCGTGAGGTCGCGCTGGCCGCACAGGTTGCGTCCATGGTCGAAACCAGTTGAAAGCGCGTCAATGCGTTGCGCTTGATCGCCTCGGACCGAGCCAGCAGCAAGCCGGACTGGATCGATTCCGCGACCCCCCGAGTACGGCTGCTGACAATCTGACTTTCAAGCGAGGGCACCGCAATGGCCATGGCAATGCCGACAATCACCACAACGATCATCAGTTCAATCAGATTGAAGCCTCGCTCGGCGGTCAACATGAAGTGCTGCTGCCTCTTAGCCAGCAGGAATAGGTCGTGCCGCCGACGGCGGTAGTCTTGGAGCCCGCCTCGGTGACGGTGTAGACATAGCCAAGCGTCGCTGAGGTCGCCGTGCAGGTATAGGTCTGGCCGCCGCCGGCCGTTGCGCAACTGGTGGTGCAAAAGAAGTTCTGGCTGGCATTCGCCGCAGTGCAGGTGGCGAGGACAAACGGACTCGGAGTTCCCTTCGGTCTCATGCCATCGGAATAGGCGCGATTGTCCTGGTAGTACTGCTCCTGGCGAATCTGCAGATCGGAGAGCAGTGAAATCGCTTCGGCCAGCTTGCCTTTGAGTAAATGTTCGCTGTATTGGGGCAAGGCGATAGCCGCCAAAATCCCGATGATGGCAATGACGGTCAACAACTCAATCAGGGTAAAACCACGCGCGCAAATCTTCATGGAAGCCTCCTGGATGGGATCATCAAGAGCTTCGCCGCGCCTTACAAGCGACTGCCGACCACTGGTCAGGATTGGGTGACGAACGGCGTCCGGCCGTTCGTCGGACTATTCGGCGAGGAGTTCCCTGGGCAAGGGGAAATTGACGTTCTCGGCCGCGCCGTCGAGGGTTTCCACGCCGCCGGCACCCAACGCCCTGAGGCGTTCGACGACGCCGTTGACCAGCACTTCAGGTGCGGACGCGCCGGCCGTCACGCCCACCCGCGCGTTGCCGGCCAGCCATTGGGGATCGATCTGGTCGGCGCCATCCACCAGATAGGCCGGTATGCCGCCGATCGCCGCCACTTCACGCAGACGGTTGGAGTTCGAGCTGTTCTTCGAGCCGACCACGATCACCAGGTCCACCTTGCCGGCCAACGCCTTGACAGCGTCCTGGCGATTCTGCGTGGCGTAGCAGATATCGTCCTTGCGCGGCCCGACGATGCTCGGAAATCGCTCCATCAGTGCGTGCACGATAACCCGCGCATCATCGACCGAAAGCGTGGTCTGCGTCACATAGGCCAGCGGCGCCGGGGTGCCAGCGCCGACTTTCAATTGCGCCACGTCCTCGGCGTTTTCCACCAGATACATGCGACCGGTGGCCTGGCCCATGGTGCCTTCGACCTCGGGGTGACCCTTGTGCCCAATCATCACGATCTCATAGCCTTGCTTGTGCAGGCGCGATACTTCCAGATGCACCTTGGTCACCAGCGGACAGGTGGCGTCGAATACCTTCAGGCCGCGCGCCTCCGCCTCCTTGCGCACCGCCTGCGGCACGCCGTGGGCGCTGAAGATCACCGTCGCGCCGTCCGGCACCTCGTCCAGTTCCTCGACGAACACGGCGCCCTTGGCCTTGAGTCCATCCACCACATAGCGGTTGTGCACCACCTCGTGCCGCACATAGATCGGCGCGCCGAATTTTTCCAGCGCACGCTCGACGATGGCGATCGCCCGTTCGACGCCGGCGCAAAAACCGCGGGGATTGGCAAGCAGGATGTTCATTACAGTATTCCGATGATCTCGACCTCGAAGCGCACCGGCTTGCCGGCCAGCGGATGATTGAAATCGACCAGCACCGCCTCGTCGTCGAGTTCGCGCACGATGCCGGTGAACTTGTCGCCGCCGGGTGCGGCGAACTCGATCAGGCCGTGCAACTCGGGAGTGGCATTGGGCGGCAGTGCGCTGCGCGCCATGCGCTGCGTCAGTTGCGGATTGTGCGGACCGAAAGCCTGGTCGGGTTCGAGCAGGAACACGTGGCGCTCACCAACGGCAACGCCGATCAGGCAATGCTCCAGCGGCGGCGCCAGTTCTCCGCTGCCCAGTTGCAGGGTGGCCGGCGTCGAGTCGAAGGTGCTCACCAGTTCGGTGTCGTCGCCCGTGGCAACGCGGTAATGAAGGGTGATCAGGTTGCCGGCGCGTACGGTTTCAGTCATTGGGAACTCATTTCGGTTTCCTTGCCGAAGCGGAACTGATGCCAGAGCATCAGCGCCACGCCGACGGTGATGGCCGAATCGGCCACGTTGAAGGCCGGCCAATGATAGCCCGCCAGGTGAAAATCGAGAAAGTCGACCACCGCGTCGAAACGCAAACGGTCGATCACATTGCCGATAGCGCCGCCGAGGATCAGCGCCAGGGCCATCGGCAGCAGGCGCTCGCCGGCATGCTTGCGCAGCAAGTTCAGCAGCCAGAGCGAAATTGCCAGGGCGAGAACGACGAAGAACCATTTCTGCCAGCCGCCGGCACCGGCCAGGAAGCTGAAGGCCGCGCCCGAATTGAAGACCAGGACGAGGTTGAAGAAGGAGGTCACCGCCAGGCTCTCCATCAGGCGAAAGCTCGCCAGCACCCAGGCCTTGCTGGCCTGGTCGAGCACCAGCACCAGCGCTGCCAACGCCAGCCAGCGACCGAGGATGGCTGACGGACTAGGCAAACTCGCGCGCCTCGCCGGCGCCGAACAGGTTGGAACTGCAGCGGCCGCAAAGCTCCGGGTGCTCGGCGTCGTGACCGACGTCCTCGCGCCAATGCCAGCAGCGGCCGCACTTGGCATGGGCACTGGGACTGGCCTCGATGCTGATGCCGCTCGCCGCGTCGGCTTTTTCGAGGCTCACCTTGGAGCAGATGAAGATAAACTTGAGGTCGTCACCCAGCGCGGCGAGCAAATCGTAGGTCGCGGCGTCGGCGCGCAGGCTCACCTCGGCTTGCAGCGAAGAGCCGATCTTGCCGGCAGCGCGCAGGTCTTCGAGCACCTTCGCCACCTCGGCGCGCACGCCACGAATCGCCTGCCACCGTGCCGCCAGCGCCGACTCTTCGGCCAGTTGCGGCAACTCGTGCCATGTCGTCAGCATCACGCTGTCGCCCTGCTCGCATTTGGCACCAATGGTCGCCCAGATTTCCTCGGCGGTGAAGGACAGGATCGGCGCCATGAGGCGCGTCACGGTTTGCAGGATGTGCGACAGCGCGCTCTGCGCCGAACGGCGCGCGCGCGAATTCTCGGCGGCCGTATACAGCCGGTCCTTGAGGATGTCGAGATAGAAGGCGCCGAGATCTTCCGAGCAGAAGTTCATCAACGCCTGCACGATCTTGTGAAACTCGAAACGCTCGTAGTCGGCCGTACACTGCAACTGCAGCCGGCGGGTCAGCGCCAGCGCATAGCGATCCACTTCCAACCACTCGGCCGGGGGCAGCATCTGGGTCTTTACGTCGAAATCCGCGGTATTCGCCAGCAGGAAGCGCAAGGTGTTGCGCAGGCGGCGATAGACCTCGACCACGCGCGGCAGGATGGTCTTTTCGTCGATCGACAGCTCGCCCGAATAGTCGGTGCTGGCCACCCAGAGGCGCAGGATTTCGGCGCCCAGGGTGTCGGAGATCTTCTGCGGCGCGACTACGTTGCCCTTCGACTTGGACATCTTCATGCCCTTGCCGTCGACCACGAAGCCATGGGTCAGCAGCGCCTGGTAGGGCGCGCGGCCGTCGATCGCGGCGCCGGTCAGCAGGCTGGAATGGAACCAGCCGCGATGCTGGTCGGAGCCTTCGAGATAGAGGTCGGCAGGGTAGGTGCTCTCAGCCGCGTGCGAACCGCGCAGCACCGTGCGATGGGTGGTGCCGGAATCGAACCAGACGTCCAGCGTGTCGCGCATCTTGTCGTAGTTCGCGGCGTCGGCACCGAGCAATTCGGCGGCGTCGAGCTTGAACCAGGCGTCGATGCCCTCCTGCTCGATGCGCTTGGCCACGGCTTCCAGCAGCTCCAGCGTGCGCGGATGCGGCTCGCCGGTCTCCTTGTGCAGGAAGAAAGGTATCGGCACGCCCCAGTTGCGCTGGCGCGAGACGCACCAGTCGGGCCGGTTGGCGATCATCGCGTGCAGCCGCGCCTTGCCCCAGTCGGGATAGAAGGTGGTCGCCTCGACCGCGGCCAGCGCCTTGTCGCGCAGGCTGCCGCCACCCTCGTCGACCACCCGATCCATGCCAACAAACCATTGCGTGGTGGCTCTGTAAATTATCGGCGTCTTGTGCCGCCAGCAATGCATGTAGCTGTGCACGATTTCCGCGCTTCCGAACAGGGCGCCGACTTCGGCCAGCTTTTCGATGATGGCCGGATTGGCCTTCCAGACGTTCATGCCGCCGAAGAAAGGCAGGCTCTCGCCGAAGCGGCCGTCGCCCTGCACCGGAGTGAGGATTTCGTCGTTGTGCATGCCGTGCTTGCGGCAGGATTCGAAGTCTTCCAGGCCGTAGGCCGGAGCGCTGTGGACGATGCCGGTGCCGGTGTCGAGCGTGACGTATTCGCCCAGATACACGGGTGACTTGCGTTCGTAAAACGGGTGCAGGAAGTTCACCAGCGACAGCGCAGTACCCTGGCAGGCGCCGAGCACTTCGCCCTGCAGCTTGTAGCGTTCCAGCGCCGCGGCGCGCAGTTCGGCGGCAAGGATCAGGCAGCCGCGTTCGGTCTTCACCAGTTCGTAGGTGAAATCCGGGTGCATGTTGAGCGCCTGGTTCGACGGGATGGTCCACGGCGTGGTGGTCCAGATCACCGTGTAGCACTCGCCTGCCGGCAACTCGGCAAGGCCGAAGGCATGGGCGACGCGCCCGCGCTCGGCGGCGTCGAGCCGAAAGGCGACGTCGATCGCCGGCGACTTCTTGTCCTGGTACTCGACCTCGGCTTCGGCCAGGGCCGAACCGCAGTCGAAGCACCAGTTCACCGGCTTGAGGCCCTTGAACAGGTAGCCGCGCCGGTACAGGTCGCCGACCGCCCGTATCTCGTCCGCCTCGTTGCGAAAGGCCATGGTGAGATAGGGATTGCTCCAGTCGCCGAGGACGCCCAGGCGGATGAAATCGGCCTTCTGCCGCTCGACCTGCTCGGCAGCGAAGGACCGGCATAGCTCGCGCGCCTTGTCCGCCGGCAAATGCTTGCCGTGGGTCTTCTCGATCTGGTGCTCGATCGGCAGGCCGTGGCAGTCCCAGCCCGGCACATAGGGCGCATCGAAGCCGGCCAGCGTCTTCGAGCGGACGATGATGTCCTTGAGAATCTTGTTCACCGCATGGCCGATGTGGATGTCGCCGTTGGCATAGGGCGGGCCGTCATGCAGCACGAAGCGCGGGCGGCCCTTGGCGGCGGCGCGAATCTTCAGGTAAAGCTTCTGCGCTTGCCATTGTGCGATCCAGCCCGGTTCGCGCTTGGCGAGATCGCCGCGCATCGGGAAGGGCGTGTCGGGCATGTTGAGGGTCTTGCGGTAGTCAGCCATGGGTCGTGCCATCAGGTGAACGGGTGTTGAAATATGCGCGTACCGCCGCGACATCGTCGGCGATCTGCGCCTTGAGTGCATCGAGGGAAGCGAACTTGGCTTCGTCGCGCAGCTTGTGCAGGAAATTCACGTCGACGTGCGTGCCGTAGATGTCGCGGTCGAAATCCAGCAAATGGACTTCCAGCACGGGCTTGAGGCCAGCGTCGACGGTAGGCCGCACGCCGATGTTGGCGGCACCGGGCAGCGGCCGCGGCGCAAGCCCGGCGACCGTGACGGCGAACACGCCCGACAGGGGCAGGCGCTTGCGCCGCACCTGGATATTGGCGGTGGGAAAGCCGATGGTGCGACCGAGTTTCTTGCCGTCCATGACCCGCCCGGCGATGACGAAGGCGCGCCCCAGCAACTCTTCGGCATGCTCGATGTTGCCGCCGGCGAGAGCCTCGCGCACCGCGGAACTGGAGACCCGGACGCCGCCGAAATCCACCGTGTGCATCGCCTCGACGACAAAGCGATGCTCGCGACCGGCCTGCTGCAGCAGGGAAAAATCGCCGCTGCGGCCCTTGCCGAAGCGAAAATCGTCGCCGATGATCAGGTGTCGCACCGAAAGCCCGCGCACCAGGATGCGTTCGATGAACTGTTCGGCGGTGAGCGCCGCCAGCGCACGGTTGAAACGGCAGACGTGCACGCTGTCCACGCCGGCTTCCGCCAGTAGTTCAAGCTTGTCGCGCAGGCTGGCGAGACGCGCCGGGGCCTGGTCGGGAGCGAACAGTTCGCGCGGATGCGGCTCGAAGGTGAGCACCGTCGCCGGCAGCGCAAGATCGCGCGCCTTGGCTGTCAATTCGGCCAGCAGCGCGCGATGGCCACGATGCACGCCATCGAAATTGCCGATGGTCAGTACCGTAGACGTCGTCGCCCGCTCGGGAACACCGCGAAAAACCAGCATGGGGTTGGGACGGCAGGGAAAGCGGGCAATTATATCAAGCTACGCCGGTACCACCGGCACCGGCCCGGGCTGCGCGGCCGCGACCGGGGGCCTCCGGCGGGCTCAGTCCAGGCGCGCCAGCTTCGACTTGGCCAGCGGCGGGTTCTTGGCGAAATAGCGGCGGATGCCCTTGAGGATGGCGTCGGCCATGCGGTCCTGATAGGCCTCGTCGTTGAGTCGCGCCTCTTCCTCGGGATTGGAGATGAACGCCGTCTCGATCAGGATCGACGGAATATCGGGCGCCTTCAACACCGCAAAGCCGGCCTGCTCGACATGAGCCTTGTGCAGGGTATTGATGCGGCCCAGTTCGCCCAGTACGTCCTTGCCCAGCTTGAGACTGTCGTTGATCGTGGCGGTCTGCGACAGGTCGAGCAGGGTGCGCGCCAGATAGGGGTCCTTGACGCCGAGGTTCACGCCGCCGACCAGGTCGGCGGAATTCTCCTTGTTGGCCAGCCAGCGCGCGGCCGAACTCGATGCGCCGTTTTCGGAGAGGACGAACACACTGGAGCCGCGCGCCGTGCTCTTGATGAAAGCATCGGCATGCACCGAGACGAACAGGTCGGCCTGCACCCGGCGCGCCTTCTGCACCCGCTGCTGAAGCGGAATGAAATAGTCGCCGTCGCGCGTCAGCACCGCGCGCATGTTGGGCGTGGCGTCGATCTTTTCCTTCAGGCGGCGCGCCACCGACAAGGTGACGTTCTTCTCGTGGCTACCGCCGCGCCCGATCGCACCGGGGTCTTCGCCGCCATGTCCGGGATCGAGGACGATCGTGACCAGACGCGCAATCTCGGGTTTCTCGTCCGGCTTGGCGGCGCCGCGCGGTGCCGGCCTGGTCTGCGTGTCGAGCGCCGACTCCGCCTTGAGCGGCGCCTCGCCGGTCTTTTCCAACAGCGCCATCAAGGGATCGACCGGCTCCGCCGGGTAGAGATCGAGCACCAGCCGATGGCCGTACTCGCCCACCGGCTTCAAGGAAAATACCTGCGGCTTGACTTCGCCCTTGAGCTCGATCACCAGGCGCACCACGCCGGGCTTGTTGCGTCCGGCGCGGATCAGCTTGATGTAGGGGTCGGCGTCGATGATCTTCGACGGCAGCGTCTGCAGCACCGAGTTGAATTCGACGCCTTCCAGGTCGAGCACCAGCCGGTCCGGGTCCTTGACCAGCAGATGGGAATACCGGATCGCCTGGTCATGTTCCAGCGTCACCCGCGTGTAGTCGCGGGCAGGCCAGACCCGCACGGCGAGAATGCTGCTGCCCGGCGTGGCGCCAGCGCCGACTCTCGATACCAGCAGTGTCAGGCTTGCCGCAGCGAACTTGAGGACATCACGCCGGCGAGGCATGCCCGTCCCTTGTCGCTGGCGGCGATGATGCGCGCCCGGCGCCCCTCGCCGCCGGGGCCCGACTCGACGCCAGAGGCCACGTGCAATTCGATTCGCATATCGGCGGGCGGCAGGTATGGCGCGGCCTTGTCGGGCCACTCGACCAGACAAACTCCGCTTCCTGAAAAATATTCGTCGAGTCCCGCATCGAGATATTCTTCCGCTTGATCGAATCTATAAAAATCAAAGTGATAGAAGTTTAATCCAGAAACCACATGAACTTCAACTAGTGCGTAAGTCGGGCTTTTTACCGGCCCCGTCTCCCCGGCTGCCCGCAGGAGTCCACGTACCAAGGTGGTCTTGCCCGCGCCCAGCTCGCCTTCGAGCCAGATCACCATGCCCGGCGCCAAGTGTGCAGCGATGGCGCCCCCCAAAACCAGAGTATCGGCTTCGTCGGGCAGGGCTAAAGTAAGATGGTCCGTATGCATGGTGGCGATCAGAAGAACTCGGCAGAACTGAAGGAAGACATACGGCGCTGGAGCCGCGAACTCGGCTTCGATGCCGTGGGCTTTTCCGGCACCCGGGTCGACGCTGCCGAAGCAAACCTGATGGCATGGCTCGCGGCCGGCTGCCACGGCGAAATGGATTATATGGCCGCCCACGTTACCGATGCCGGAAACATGCGCGCGCTGCCGACCGAGTTGATGCCCGGCACCCGCAGCATCATCACCGTGCGCATGAATTACCGTCCCGTCGCCGCCGACTCCGCGGCAGCGTTGGCCGATGGCGAGCGCGCATTCATTTCGCGCTATGCCCTGGGCCGCGACTACCACAAGCTGCTGCGCGTCCGGCTGCAACAACTGGCCGACCGAATCACCGCCGAGATCGGCCAGTTCGCCTATCGGGTGTTCACCGACTCGGCGCCAGTGATGGAAATCGGGCTGGCGCAGAACAGCGGGCTGGGCTGGCGCGGCAAGCACACGCTACTGCTCGATCGCGAAGCCGGCTCGTATTTCTTTCTCGGCGAGATATTCACCGACCTGTCGCTGTCACCGGACACGCCGGTCACCGATCACTGCGGCACATGCTCCGCCTGCATCGAGGCCTGCCCGACCCAAGCCATCGTGGCGCCCTATCGGATCGACGCGCGGCGCTGTATTTCCTATCTCAGCATAGAGCTCAAGGGCAGCATCCCCGAGCCGCTGCGGCTTCCGCTGGGCAACCGCATATACGGCTGCGACGATTGCCAACTGGCCTGTCCGTGGAATCGCTTCGCACCGCTCACTCGCGAAAGCGATTTCGCGCCGCGTCGCGATCTCGACCAGGCACGGCTGGTCGAGCTCTTTGCCTGGGAAGAAGAGGACTTTAACGAACGGCTGGCGGGGTCACCGATACGCCGCATCGGCTACCCGCGCTGGTTGCGCAACATCGCGGTGGCGCTGGGCAACGCGCCCTCAAACAATGAAGTGATCGGCGCCCTGCGCTCACGCGCCAATCATGCTTCGGCGCTGGTGCGGGAACACGTGGCGTGGGCGCTGCAGCGCCATGGCTCTGTTCCCCAAAAGGCCTGACTAGCCGCCGCGTGCCACCGGCCGCGAGGGGTCGGCGCACCACTCGCTCCATGAGCCCGGATACAGCTTCGATCCTGACAAACCGGCCAGTTCCATCGCCAGCAGATTGTGGCAGGCGGTGACACCGGAGCCGCACTGCTGCACCACCCGTAGCGCCGGCCGCCCGGCGAGCAACTCGGTGAATTCCGCACGAAGCTCCGCTACCGGTTTGAAGAAGCAGCCATCGTCGTCGAGATTGTCGAAATAGAAGCGATTCAACGCACCGGGAATGTGGCCGCCCACCGGATCGAGCGTCTCGTTCTCGCCGCGAAAGCGCTCTGGACTGCGCGCATCGAGAACCACCATGCGATCCGACTGCAAATCGGCCAGAACCTGCCCGGAATCGACCGTCATGTTTTGCGGACGCAGCGTGAACTCGCGCGGCGCCACGGTTGGCTCAGTCTCTTCCAGAGCCCGCTTGCTGCGCTTCCAGGCAGCGAGCCCACCGTCGAGCACCGCCACCTTGTCGTGACCCAGCCAGCGCAACAGCCACCACAGGCGCGACGCAAAAATGCCGCCTTCATTGTCGTAGGCCACCACCTGCGTCGTCGCATCGACGCCGCAGGCCGTCATGCGACGCGCAAAGCTCTCGACATCGGGCAACGGATGGCGGCCGTTGCGCCCGTCCTTGAGGCCCGAGAGATCGTCGTCGAGATGCAGAAACAGCGCGCCGGGTATATGCCCGCGGGCATAGGCCTGGCGCCCGTATTCGGTGTTCTGCAGGTCATGCCGGCAGTCGAACGCGCGCCATTCCGGATGCGCTGCAAGCGCGTCAACGTTTGTCAGCAGATTTGCCGACGACACGCTCATTCGTCCTTCTCGGCGAGCCACCTGCGCGCCTCGGCTTCATCGGCAAACACGGTAACATCGGCATTGACGAACAGCTGCTCCAACCACGCGCTCCACGCCACCCACTGGCTCTCGGTGACGATCGCAATGCGGTCGAAGTCGCCGGCGTGCTGCCGCGAAAAACGAATCTCTTCCCACGCCACATCGAGCGTGAAGTCGGCCATGTCGCGCAGATCGACCAGCAGATTCACCGGTCCGGCAAACTTGATCTCGAAGAGGACGAGTTCCTCGAATTCCTTGAAGTCGGCCAGCGTGAATTCGCCGAACACGGCAAACTCGACCAGATGGTCCTGATGTTGTGTGGTGATCATGATCATGCCTCCTGAAGAGCCGCCCCGAGGGCGACATGCGCCCCCTCGGGGGCAGCGAGCGAATGCGAGCGCGGGGGCTCAATGTGGTTCCTTGCTAGGGAGAATAATCAGCAGAAGCTGAAAACACAATCGAAATCCTGCGAGTGCCGCTCGTGCCAGCAGGAAAGGATAATCCGCACCGCAAAAATACGAAGGGCCCGCTAGCGGGCCCTTTCATACGAACAGCTGAGATGCTTACTTCTTGGCTTTCTTGCCGGCGACAGCCAGCTTGAAACCCGCACCCGCGCTGAACTTCGGCACAGTGGTGGCGGGAATCTTGATGGTGGCACCAGTCTTGGGATTCTTGCCGGTACGCGCCGCGCGCTTGGCCGATTTGAACGTGCCAAAGCCAACCAGAGTAACAGTATCCCCTTTCGAAACCGCCTTTACCACTGCAGCCATAATTCCATCGAGCGCCTTGCCTGCGGCTGCCTTGCTGATGTCGGCTTCCTTGGCGGCGATTTCAATCAGTTCTGCTTTATTCATACCTAAAATTCCTCCAGAAATTTGCGGGCATCCCGCCCAAAAAAGATTCTAAACCCGATCCCACGGGCTTGTACAAGGAATTTATGCACATTGCGCCACATGTGTTGCGATGATGCCGCCCCCCAGACAAACCCTCGATTCGTAGAGCACCAGCGATTGTCCGGGCGTCACTGCCCATTGCGGCGCAGCAAAAACAATCTCGCATTCTTCGCCGGAAATGCGCTCGACCTCGCACGCGGCATCCGGCTGGCGGTAGCGCGTCTTCGCGGCATAGACCCAATGGGTATGCGGCATGTGCCCGGAGACCCAGGACAAGTCCTGCGCCACCAGGCTGGTAGAAAGCAAGGCGGGATGTTCGTGGCCCTGCACCACCCAGAGAATGTTGCGGGTCATGTCCTTGCCGGCGACGAACCACGGTTCCTCCGGGGCGCCCTTGACGCCGCCGATACCCAGGCCCTCGCGCTGGCCAAGGGTGTAATACATCAGACCCTCGTGACCACCGACCACGCGATCGGTGCCGAGCACGCGAATCTCGCCGGGTTGCTTCGGCAGGTAGCGCGCCAGAAATTCGCGGAAGGGTCTTTCACCGATGAAACAGATGCCGGTCGAGTCCTTGCGCGCGTGGTTCGGCAGGCCCGCCTCCTCGGCAATGCGCCGCACGTCGCGCTTGTACAGATGGCCGACCGGAAACAGCGTCTTGGCCAACTGCGCCTGGTTCAGCCGATGCAGGAAATAGCTCTGATCCTTGGTGCCGTCTTCGGCCTTGAGCAATTGCCATTCACCGAGAAATTCGCGCACCTGCGCATAATGACCGGTGGCGATCTTGTCGGCGCCGAGCGCCAGTGCGTGATCGAGAAAGGCCTTGAACTTGATTTCCGAATTGCACAGCACATCGGGGTTCGGCGTGCGTCCGGCCTGGTATTCGCGCAGGAAATCGGCAAACACGCGTTCCCGATATTCGGCCGCAAAATTGACCGCCTCGAACTCGATGCCGATCACGTCGGCCGCAGCCGCGGCGTCGACCAGGTCCTGGCGCGAGGAGCAGTACTCGTCGGTATCGTCGCCCTCCCAGTTCTTCATGAACAGGCCGATTACCTCGTAGCCCTCGCGCTTGAGCAGCAATGCCGCGACCGAAGAATCGACTCCGCCGGACAGCCCGACTATGATTTTTCCCTTAGACATCGAGTTCATTTCCTTCGGTACGCAGCGGGAACGAACGGCAAACCGGCTCGCGCATCAGCCGTAGTGCCGCACCAGTTCGAGCGGAAAACGCCGGCCAGCAAGGTAGTCGCTGACGCACTGCGACACCAGCGGGCTGCGATGGCGATCCGCCGTGGCGCGAATTTCTTCGGGCGTCATCCATACCGCGCGCTGGATGCCGGTGTCGAGAGCCCGGCCTTCCTCGTGGGCGCCCAGTTCGCCGGCAAAGGCGAAGCGCAGATAGGTGATGTCGCCCTGCGGCCGCGGCCATTGATATATGCCGACCAGTGCCGTCGGCGTAAACCCCCAGGCGGTCTCTTCGAGCGCCTCGCGTGCACAGGCAGCGGGCAGCGATTCGCCTTCGTCGAGGTGGCCGGCGGGCTGATTGAAGCGCAAACCGTCGTCGGTTTCCTCCTCGACCAGCAGGAAGCGCCCATCGCGCTCGATCAGCGCGGCGACAGTGACATTGGGTTTCCAGATACGATTCATCCGCGCATTTTAGCGCCCCTGCCAACGCTCATGGCGGAGAGAGCCAACGCCGCTGATGAAACATGCGGAAAGCGGCATGAAGGCCCGCTCCTCCCATCCTCCCCTCGCGGGGAGGCGGCCAGTTTGCCCACTACGCTCGACGTATTGCCCGACGCCAAATGTGCCGCTTCAAGTTAAAATCGCGTCTTTCCTCAACGCAATGCTGGAGATCCCCCATGTCCATGGCCGACCGTGACGGCTTCATCTGGTACGACGGCAAGCTCGTGCCCTGGCGCGACGCCACCACCCATGTGCTGACCCATTCGCTGCACTATGGCCTCGCCGTGTTCGAGGGCGTGCGGGCCTACAAGACGGTCTCCGGCACGGCGATCTTTCGCCTCAAGGAACATACCGACCGGCTGTTCAACTCGGCGCACATCTACCGCATGCCGATGCCCTACGACAAGGCCACCCTGATCGAAGCGCACAAGGAAGTCGTGCGCAGCAACAAGCTCGAATCCTGCTATCTGCGGCCGATCGCCTTCTACGGCTCGGAAAAAATGGGCGTCAGCCCGCGCGGCGCCCAGACGCATGTCTCGATCGCGGCCTGGCCCTGGGGCGCCTATCTCGGCGAGGAAGGCATGGAGAAAGGCATCCGCGTCAAAACCTCCAGCTACTCGCGGCACCATGTGAACGTCAACATGGCACGCGCCAAGTTTGCCGGCACCTATGCCAACTCGATCCTGGCCAACATGGAAGCCACCGAAGACGGCTACGACGAGGCCCTGCTGCTCGACGTCGACGGCTTCGTTGCCGAGGGCGCGGGCGAGAACCTGTTCGTGATCAAGGACGGCGCGATCTACGAACCCGAGATCGCCTCGGCGCTGATGGGCATCACCCGCAACACGGTGATCACCCTGGCGGCGGAACTCGGCTACCAAGTGATCGCCAAGCGCCTCACGCGCGACGACATCTACATCGCCGACGAAGCCTTCTTCACCGGTACCGCGGCGGAAGTCACGCCGATCCGCGAACTCGACAACCGCCGCATCGGCGCCGGCAGCCGCGGCCCGATCACGGCCAAGATCCAAAGCCTGTTCTTCGATGTGGTCAATGGCAAGGTGCCCGCCCACGCCGACTGGCTCAGCTACATTTAATCGAAATCCAGAGGTTGAACATGTCCACTCTCGACGAATCCCAGCGCCAGATCGCCGTCACCGCCCACGATCTGCCGCTGGCCTGCCCGCGCCCCGGAGCACCCTTGTGGGCCCGCCATCCGCGGGTTTTCATCGACGTTCTGAAGAGCGCCTCGGGCGAGGCCGCCTGCCCCTATTGCGGCACACTGTACCGCTTTACCGGCGAGCGCCCCAAGGGCCATCACTGACGCCTGCCCGCAAGGCGGCGTCACGGGCGTGCAAAGCATACTGCGGGCATGAAGATACTGGTCGTCGCTCCGTCCTGGATCGGCGACACGATTCTCGCCCAGCCGCTCCTGGTATTGCTCAAACGCAAGCATCCAGCCGCCCGCATCGATGTCCTGGCGCCGGATTGGTCGGCGCCGTTGCTGGCGCGCATGGCCGAGGTCGATGCGGTCATCATCAACCCGTTTCGCCACGGTGAATTCAATTTTGGCATGCGCCGCGCGCTGGGCCGCCGTCTCGCCAGCGCCGACTATCAGCAGGCCTATGTCCTGCCGAACTCCTGGAAGTCGGCGCTGATTCCCTTCTTTGCCGGCATTGCCCGCCGCATCGGCTATCAGGGTGAAGCGCGCTACCTGCTGCTCAACGAGCGTCATCGGCTCGACGTCGCCCGCCATCCGCAACTGGTGCAGCGCTATGCCTCGTTGGCGGGTCCCTTGCCGGACAGCCTGCCGCTGCCGCGCCTGAATTCGACGACCGAACAGCAGCAAGCAGTTAGGCGTGCCTTGCATCTGCCCCCCGATGCCGCACCGGTGATCTTCTGTCCCGGTGCCGAGTACGGCCCCGCCAAGCGCTGGCCGGCGCAACACTATGCGGCGCTGGCGCGGCTCGTGGCAACGTCGCAGCAGCCGGTATGGCTGGTCGGGTCGGCCAAGGATGCCGCCGTCGGCGACGAAATATCCGCGCTGGCGCAAGGCGCGGCGCTCAACCTGTGCGGTCGCAGCAGCCTGGAACAAGCCATCGACCTGATCGCCTCCGCCCGCTGCGTGGTCAGCAACGACTCCGGCCTGATGCACGTGGCCGCCGCGCTGGGACGCCATCTCGTGGCGCTCTATGGATCGTCCTCGCCGACCTATACCCCGCCGCTGTCGCCACATGCGAAAATTGTTTCCAGAAGCCTGCCCTGCAGTCCCTGCTTCCAGCGCGAATGCCCGCTGGGGCACTTCGACTGCCTCAACGGAATTGAGCCGCAGCAAGTGGCAGCGACCATCAATGAGCAACTTCTGGCTTCAAACGCTGCGCCGGAGGCGTATAAAGCCGGCATCAGCGGCCCCTGAAACGTCGCCTGTCATCTGACCGTGCCCAACGCGAAAATCTTTGCCAGCCCGCAAGACGTCGAAGCCGCTTTCTACGAGGCGCTCGAACGCTGCGATATCGACGCCATGATGGCCGTCTGGGCCGAAGACGAAGAAGTGGTCTGCGTGCACCCGGGCGGACCGCGCCTGGTCGGCTACACGATGATTCGCGAAGCCTGGCAGCACGTCTTCGCCAACGGCAGACGGCTCAGCGTGCGCCTGTCGCAGCAAACCGCAGTGACCACGCCCTTCGCCATGGTCAGCACCCTGCTGGAACATATCGCCAGTCTCGACGACGAGAACCTGAGCGCACCGGTGGCCGCCACCAATATCTATGTGCGCGGCGCCCTGGGCTGGCGCATGGTCGCTCACCACGCCTCGCCGGTACCGCCGAACAGTATCGCCGAGGCGCCGCGCATCCTGCATTGAGCCCGGCCATGACGGGCCCCCATTACCGTGCGCCGGCGTGGCTGCCCGGCAGCCACCCGCAAACCATCTGGCCGTTGCTGATCAAAGGTCCGCTGCCAAGCTACAGGCGCGAGCGCTGGGATACTCCCGACGGCGACTTCATAGACCTCGACTGGATCGCCGGGCATGCCGAGGCGCCGTGCGTGGTCTTGTTCCATGGCCTCGAAGGCAGTTCGCGCAGCCACTACGCACGACGCCTGATGCATGCCGTGGCGCAGCGCGGCTGGCAGGGCGTGGTAGTGCATTTTCGCGGCTGCTCGGGCGAGCCGAACCGCCTGCCGCGCGCCTATCATTCGGGCGACTCGGCGGAGATCGACTGGATCCTGCGCCGCCTTCAGGCGCGCGGCTATCCGGCGCTGTTCGCTGCCGGAGTTTCGCTGGGCGGCAATGCCCTGCTGAAATGGCTGGCAGAACAGGGCAGCCTGGCCTCGCGTGTGGTCAATGCGGCAGCGGCGGTGAGCGCGCCGCTGGATCTGGCGGCGGCCAACACGGCGCTTTCCTCCGGCTTCAATTTGATCTATGCCCGGCATTTCCTGCGCACGCTGATTCCTGCGGCGCTGGCCAAGGAGCGCCGTTTCCCGGGCCGCGTGGACCTTCGCCGTGCGCTGGCGGCGCGTACCTTGCGCGATTTCGACGATGCCGTCACGGCGCCGCTGCATGGCTTTGCCGACGCCGACGACTACTACGCGCGCAGCAGCGCCGGCCCCATGGTAGGCGCCATCCGCGCGCCGACGTTGCTACTGCATGCCGCCAACGACCCGTTCCTGCCGGCAACGGCATTGCCGCGCCGCGAAGCTTTGTCCGCCGCGGCGCGACTGGAAATCCATCCCCACGGCGGCCATGTCGGCTTCGTCCACGGCACCCTGCCCGGCCGCATCGACTGGCTGCCGGCGCGATTGCTGACGCACTTTTCCGCATATATGCCTGTCCCTGGCGGCGTGCGATAATTTCTCTTCTGCCACTCGACCTGATCCGCCATGCAAACTCCGGCACCCGAGATTTTCAAGGCCTACGATATTCGCGGCATCGTGCGCAGCACACTGACCGCGGAGACGGTACGCCAGATCGGCATGGCGCTGGGCAGCGAGGCCTGCGCGCGCGGCCTCAAGGCAATCGTCATCGGTCGCGACGGCCGCCTCTCCGGCCCCGAGTTGTCGAGTGCGCTGGCCCACGGCATGACGCAGACCGGCATCGACGTGATCGACATCGGCCGGGTGCCGACGCCGATGACCTATTTCGCGGCGCATGAGTTGGGCACCGACAGTTGCGTCTCGGTCACCGGCAGCCACAATCCGCCGGAATACAACGGACTGAAGATGGTGCTGGGCGGCCAGACGCTTTACGGCGCGATGATCCAGGATCTGCGCCGCCGTATCGCCAGCGCCGACTATTGCGAAGGCCACGGCTTCGTGCGCCACGCCAATGTGCGCCAAGCCTATATCGATCGCATCGTCGATGACGTGAAGCTCTCGCGGCCGCTGAAGATCGTCGTCGATTGCGGCAACGGCGTGGCCGGCAGCATCGCGCCTGAGCTCTTCCGCCGCATGGGCTGCACGGTGGTTCCGCTGTTCTGCGAGGTCGATGGCAACTTTCCCAATCATCATCCGGACCCGTCCAAGCCGGAAAACCTGGTCGACCTGCAGCGCGCCTTGCGCGAGACCGATGCCGAACTGGGGCTGGCCTTCGACGGCGATGGCGACCGGCTGGGCGTGGTCACCAAGGACGGCGAAATCATTTTCCCCGACCGTCAGTTGATGCTGTTCGCCGCCGACGTGCTGACGCGCAATCCTGGCGCGCAAATCATCTATGACGTGAAATGCTCGCGCTGGGTGGCGGAATCAATTCGTTACCAGGGCGGCCGGCCGCTGATGTGGAATACCGGCCATGCCCTGATCAAGACCAAGCTGAAGGAAACCGGCGCGCCGCTGGCCGGCGAGATGAGCGGCCACATGTTCTTCAAGGAACGCTGGTTCGGCTTCGACGATGCACTTTATACGGGCGCCCGGCTGCTTGAAATCGTCTCGCGCTGGAACGATGCCAACTGGCCGCTGAAG
Organism: Rhodocyclales bacterium RIFCSPLOWO2_02_FULL_63_24; assembly: GCA_001828935.1. GTDB lineage: Bacteria > Pseudomonadota > Gammaproteobacteria > Burkholderiales > Rhodocyclaceae > Sulfuritalea. The sequence continues at coordinate 58,068 of MHZX01000092.1, read as the reverse complement.
AATCTGCCCAACGCTATCTCGACGCCGGAACTCAACATCAAGATGCAGGAAGGCGAGCCTCATGCGCTGGTCGCCAGGTTGCAGCGCGAGGGACGCTTTCCCGGTGCACGCGAGTTGATCACTATCGACGGCGTGCGTGCCGAGTATGCCGACGGCTTTGGCCTGGTCCGTGCCTCGAATACCACGCCGGTCGTGGTGTTGCGCTTCGAGGCCGACACCCAGGCGGCGCTGGCCCGCATTCAGAAGGAATTCAAGAGCGCGCTTGGCGCAGTCTGGCCGGGTATCGACACGGATTTCTGATGCCTGATCGCGGCGAAGAAATCTTCATTGGCCGGCAGCCCATTCTCGGCCGCAGCCACGAGCTGTTTGCCTACGAACTGCTGTTCCGCAGCGGCCGGCAAAGGAACACGGCCGAGGTGCAGGATGATCTGCAGGCCTCCGCCGCCGTGATCAGCCACGCCTTTGCCGATCTCGGCGTGGAGCAGGCGCTGGGCCCTTACAAAGGCTTCATCAACTGCGACGACAGCCTGCTGCTATCCGACCTGCTGGAAGCCCTGCCTTCCGACAAGATCGTGCTGGAGGTGCTGGAAACCGTCGAGGTCACCACCGAGATTATCGAGCGCTGCAAGACGCTCAAGGCGCTCGGCTATACGCTGGCGCTCGACGATTTCGTCAATTACGAAGACAAGTTCCGGCCGCTGCTCGACCTGGTGGAAATCGTCAAGGTCGACCTGATGCCGCTCGATGCAGCGGGCCTGGCAACCACCACGAAAGCGTTGCAGAAATGGCCGCTCAAACTGCTGGCCGAGAAAGTCGACTCGCGCGAATTGGCCGACACCTGCCACGCGCTGGGCTACACCTATTTCCAAGGCTACTATTTTGCCAAGCCGACCATCATCGCCGGCAAGAAGCTCGGACACTCGCAGCTCTCGCTGATGCGGCTGCTCGGCCTGGTGCTGGAAGACGCCGAAACGCCGCAACTCGAAGCCGTGCTGAAAACCGAGCCCGGGCTGACGATCAACCTGATGCGGCTGACCAATTCAGCGGCCACCGGCATCCGCACCAAGGTTACCTCGATCCGCCACGCCATCACCATCCTCGGCCGCCGTCAGTTGCAGCGCTGGCTGCAACTGCTGCTCTACACCAATCCGTCGGGTAACCGGGTGGTCAGTCCCCTGCTGCAATTGGCGGCATCGCGCGGCCGCCTGATGGAACTCCTGGCCGGCAAGTTGCACCCTGGCCGCAGCGATTTCGAGGATATGGCCTTCATGACCGGAATCATGTCGCTGATGCCGACGCTGATGAGCGTCAGTCTTGAGGAGATACTGCGCGGCATCGAGATTCCAGGCAGCGTGCGCGAAGCGCTTGAGGTCCGCAATGGCGAACTGGGCACCATGCTCAAACTGACCGAAGCGTTGGAGGCGGGCGACGGCCCGACCTGCTCGGCAATCACCCAGCAGTTGCCCGGCTTTGATGCCACGACCATCAACACCTGCCTGGCGCAGGCGCTGGCCTGGGCCAACAACATCGGCCGCGAAAATGACGCCTAGCTGCGTCGGGATGCGGGCGGACCTCTAGCTACAGGCCAGTCCAACGGATATGTACACAAAAATCTTGCAGTTGCTCAACACGCTCAAGGGCTTCGTATTTTCTGCCACGGTTGCGGTCGCCTTGCTCGTGTTTCTTGGCGCGACACTGGCTTCTTCCCTGCTCTATGAAAAGTTGCTGGAGGAACGGACGCTGGAAACGTCGAGGGAAATTTCCCGCCACAACCATGCGGCCCTTTATCAGGTCCTCCGCAGCGGCGGCTCGCGCCAGCAACTGAACGAAGTAGCCGCCCTCAGCAAATCGGGTTTTTCCAGCACGCTGGACCAGGTCGCTTTCTATCGCACCAAATCCGTGGAAACCTTGTTCGGCGTGATGCCCTCATCGCCGCTGGCAGAGGAAATGCAGCCTAGCCTGAGCAGCGGCGAGGAATCCGCGCTCAAGACCGACCGGCATGTCCGCTATGCCTTCCCGGTCGTGGCGCAAGGCGAATGCCTGCGCTGCCATAGCAATGCCAAGGAAGGCGAACTGCTCGGCGCGATTGCCATCCAGCACAACCTGCAAACGGTGACCGCAAGGGTCCGCACCTATTACGTCGGGCTGTTCCTCGGCCTGGGTTTGCTGGTCTTGCTGGTCGCCGGAGCGGTGTCGGCATTTGCCGCGAGGAAGATCAAGCGCTCGGTAGACCTGTTCCGCGGCAAGGTGGAGGCGGTCAATACCATCCGCGACTTCGACCAGTTCGATATCCGCCGGATCAATTTCGGCTTCGAGGAATTCAACAAGACCTTCGATGACGTCGCCCTGCTGGTGGAGAAGATGAAGGGCGTCGCAGTCGATAAGGACGTCCTCGAATTCGAGATCAGGCTGCTCGAAAAATTCATCATCACCTCGGACGTCGTGCGCGACTGGCGCGAGTTCGTCAAGGGTCTGCTGCTGGACATCCATCCGATCATCGATGCCTACGCACTGGTAACGATATTTCGCGTCGAGGAAGAGGCCTATGAGTGCGAGATATTCTGGTATGCCACGCCGTCCGCCGAAACCATCCAGATCTTCGAGAAGGTTCTGCGCAAGCAGCTCGGCGAGCATCCGTTCTTCGGTGAAGGCACGGTCCAGAATATTGCCCACAACATCGCCAATGAAAATGCCCGGCTACCCGAACTGAGCGCGCAGGACATCGAGCTTAAAACCAAGTCGCTGCTGCTGGACACCCCGAAAATCGGCGGCATCGTCGGCATCGGCGTGCAATCGGCACTGGCCATGGACGACGTGCGCTACATGGTCATCGGCAGCATCCTCACCACGCTGCTCAACCTGGTCGGATCGGTCAAGGCAATCTACAAGTACACCAACGATCTGGAGCACTACGCCACGCGCGACCCGCTGACCGACCTCTACAACCAGCGCATGTTCTGGGAATTGCTGGGCTACGAGGTTAGCCGCTCGAAGCGGCATAACCAACAATTTGCCGTGTTGATGGCCGACCTGGACAACTTCAAGACGATCAACGACCGCTATGGCCACCACTTCGGCGACTCCTTCCTGCAGGCATTCGCCGGGCTGCTGCACAACGCGCTGAGAAACGGCGATTTGCTGGCGCGTTACGGCGGCGACGAGTTTTGCATCATCCTGCCGGAAGCCGACGATACCCAGGCCCACATGGTCGCGCAACGGATCGCGGAGATGCTCGACGCTTTTTCGGTCGAAACGCCGGATGGCCAGAAGATCAAGGCCACCACCTCGATCGGAATCGCCATCAGCCCGAATCATGGCGACAATCCGAAGGACCTCTTCCTCGTCGCCGACAACATGATGTACAAGGCCAAGAGATTGGGGAAAAACGCCATCGCGATTCCCAGCGAAGATGAAATGGCGGAAGTATTCCGCCAGGCCGGCCAGAAAATCGTCATGATCCAGAACGCCCTGGACCAAAAACGGATCATTCCCTACTTCCAGCCCATCTGCGCTGCGGCGAGCGGCGAGATCGTGATCCACGAACTGCTGATGCGCATCCAGTTGGACGACAAGATCGTCACCGCCAACGATTTCATCACCGAAGCCGAGACCATGGGCATTGCCCACAAGATGGACTACCAGTTGATCGAGAAAGCTTTCCGGCAGATCAGCGAACAGGGCTACCGCGGCATGCTGTTCATCAATCTCTCGCCCAAGGCGCTCATCGTCGGCGAATTCGTGGCGCGGGTGCATCGGCTGGCGATGGATTTCGACATCGCGCCGAGCCGCATCGTGTTCGAGATCACCGAACGGGAAACCGTCAGCAACCTCAGTCTGCTGGAAAAGTTCGTGCTCGACATCAAGCTGCAGGGCTTCAGCTTTGCGATCGACGACTTCGGGTCCGGCTTTTCATCGTTCCAATACATCAAGCGTTTCCCCGTCGATTACATCAAGATCGAAGGCGAGTTCATCAGGAACATGCTGACCGACGAGGTCTACCTGGCCTTCGTCAAGAGTATCGTCACCCTGGCCAAGGAATTGCGCGTCAAGACCATTGCCGAATATGTCGAGGACGGCGAAACCCTGGCCGAGGTGTGCCGTTTGGGCATCGATTACGCACAGGGCTACCATATCAGCCGGCCTTCGCCGGTGATATGCGCGCCTGGTGGAGAAAGCGGACGCCTGTCGCAGGCGTAGCAGGCCTTACGCCGCAGCCGAACGACGTGTGGCCGCGCGGCCACAGGATATCAGGCGCGCTGCCCGACCCAGGCCTTGACCGAGGCCAGTGCCGCCGGCAATGCGGCCGGATCGGTGCCGCCGGCCTGCGCCATGTCGGGTCGCCCGCCGCCCTTGCCGCCGACCTGCTGAGCGACGAAATTCACCAGTTCGCCGGCCTTCATCTTTCCCGTGAGATCGGCCGTAACGCCGGCGATCAGGCTGACCTTGCCGTCGCTGGTGCTGGCCAGTACGATCGCCGCGCTCTTGAGTTTGTCCTTGAGCTTGTCCAGGGTTTCGCGCAGCGCCGTGGCGTCGGCTCCATCCAGAACCGCAGCGAGCATCTTGATGCCGTTGACATCGACGGCCTGGCCGAGCAGATCGTCGCCTTGCGCGGCGGCAAGCTTCGACTTGAGCCGCGCGACTTCCTTTTCCAGCGCTTTGGCGTGGTCCAGAATCTGCGCCACACGGGCGGCGGTTTCCGCAGGTTGAGCCTTGGCCTCGGCCGCCACGGCGTCGAGCAGGGCCTGCTGGTGCTGCACGCGGACTACCGCCACATCGCCGCAGACGGCCTCGATGCGCCGCACGCCGGCAGCGACGCCGGACTCCATGACAATCTTGAACAGGCCGATGTCGCCGGTGCGACTCACATGCGTGCCGCCACACAGTTCGCAGGACGAGCCGATGTCGAGCACGCGCACTTCGTCGCCATACTTCTCACCGAACAGCATCATGGCGCCCGTCTTCTGTGCTTCGTCGATCGGCATCGCGCGCGCGCGCGTCGCCGCGTTGGCGATGATTTCGTCATTGACGATGCGTTCGATGCGCACGATCTGATCCGCGGTCACCGGCTGGGTGTGGGCGAAGTCGAAGCGGGTCTTGTCCGGATCGACCTGCGAGCCCTTCTGCTGCACGTGGGCACCGAGGACTTCGCGCAGAGCCTTGTGCATCAGGTGTGTCGCCGAGTGGTGACGGATGGTGCGGGCGCGCGCCAGACTATCCACTTTCGCCGTCACGCCGTTGCCGACTTTCAAGGTGCCGGTGCGCACCACGCCATGGTGGCCGAAGACGTTGGCCTGGATTTTCTGCGTATCCTCGACGGCGAAGATGCCATGCGTCGAACGCAGCTCGCCAACATCGCCGACCTGGCCACCGGATTCGGCATAGAAGGGCGTGTCGTCGAGCACCACGACCCCGATCTCGCCTTCGATCAGTTCATTGACCGCGGTGCCGTCCTTGTACAGGGCCAGGATGTTGCCTTTGGCTTCCAGCGTCTCGTAGCCATGGAAGGTCGTGGTCGGCCCGGCGTAGTCGAGATTGGCCGCCATCTTGAACTTGCCGGCGGCACGCGCCTGCTCCTTCTGCCGCGTCATCGCGGCATCGAAGGCGGCGCTGTCCACGCTCATCTGCCGCTCGCGGCAAATGTCGGCGGTGAGGTCGAGCGGAAAACCGTAGGTGTCGTGCAGCTTGAACGCGGTCTCGCCGTTGAACAGCGTGACGCCGGTCTTCTCCATCAGATCCAGCTCGGCTTCGAGGATCGCCATGCCGTGCTCGATGGTGGCGAAGAAGCGGTCTTCCTCCTGCTTCAACACGTCCAATACGCGCGTCTTGCCGCTCACCAGTTCCGGATAGGCGGCGCCCATTTCAGCGACCAGGTCGGGCACCATCTTGTGGAAGAAGGCGCTGCGCGCGCCCAGCTTCCAGCCATGGCGGATGGCACGGCGGATGATGCGGCGCAGGACATAGCCGCGGCCCTCGTTGCCGGGGATCACGCCGTCGGCGATGAGGAAGGAACAGGCGCGGATGTGGTCGGCCAGCACGCGCAGGCTGGGGCTGTCCATGTCGGCATCCGAAGTCTCGCGCGCGGCGGCCGCGATCAGCGTCTGGAACAGATCGATTTCGTAGTTGGCGTGGACTCCTTGCAATACCGCCGAAATGCGCTCCAGTCCCATGCCGGTGTCCACCGAGGGCTTGGGCAGCGGATGCATGACGCCGGCTTCGTCGCGGTTGAACTGCATGAAGACGTTGTTCCAGATCTCGATGTAGCGGTCGCCGTCCTGGTCTTCGCTGCCCGGAGGGCCGCCCCAGATGTGCTCGCCGTGATCGTAGAAGATCTCGGTGCAGGGCCCGCAGGGCCCGGTGTCGCCCATCATCCAGAAGTTGTCCGAGGCATAACGCGCGCCCTTGTTGTCGCCGATGCGGATCACGCGTTCGGCGGGCACGCCGACCTCCTTGGTCCAGATCTCGTACGCCTCGTCATCTTCCGCGTAAACCGTCACCCAGAGCTTGTCTTTGGGCAGCTTGTACACGTCGACCAGCAGTTCCCAGGCGTACGTGATCGCATCGCGCTTGAAGTAGTCGCCGAAACTGAAATTGCCCAGCATCTCGAAGAAGGTGTGGTGGCGCGCGGTGTAGCCGACGTTTTCCAGGTCGTTGTGTTTGCCGCCGGCGCGCACGCATTTTTGCGACGTGGTGGCGCGGCTGTAGGGGCGCTTGTCAAACCCGAGGAAGACGTCCTTGAACTGGTTCATCCCGGCATTGGTGAACAGCAGCGTCGGGTCCTCGTGCGGCACCAGCGAGCTGGAGGCAACAATCTGGTGGCCCTTCGACGCAAAAAAATCGAGAAACTTCTGGCGGATTTCGGAGCTTTTCATGGCAGGCGAGCTGGCGTTGAAGCAAAGCGCCGATTTTACGCGATCAAGGCGCGTCCCACAGCGGGATGCCGTCTCCGCTTCCAGTAGAGACGACAAGGGCCCGCGCCAAGGCGGGCCCTGTGGCGCACGACGGACCTACCTGGCCCTGGCCGGGCGATCCTTCCTGCCGTCGTGGTTGCGGTCATGCTGGCGGTCGTGCTTCTCGCGATAAACCTGCTTGCTCTGCTGGTTCTGCGCATGCTGCAGACGCTCGCGTTCCCTGGCCGTAACCTTGCCGTCGGCCTTGGCCTTGTCCTCCATTTTCTGCACGTGTTCCTGGCCCTTCTCCAGACGGGCCGCTTCCTTTGCGGTCAGCTCGCCCGACTTGACACCTTGCTCGATACGCTGCTGCTGATTGGCCTGACGCTTGTCTATGCCTGGCGTGGCAGCGGGATCCTTGGCTGTTTGTGCCATGACCGGCAGGGCAAAAGCGGCAAGGACGGCGACCAGCAGACCGGATGTGCGTTTCATGTATAGCTCCTCATGTTTGGAATGGGATGGCCCCATGCTGCGATTAACGCCGACGGCAATCCGCCGCTGACAGGCAAAATGTAAGCAGTGGTAAGCAGCGATTACATTTCGGCTGGCAACCACAAGTCGGGCCTGTCCGTAAACACGGCGCTGACGCCCATGGCAAACAAGCGGTCGGCGTCGGCGCGCCGATTCACCGTATAACAGGCCAACGGAAATCCGGCGGCAAGCACCGCGTCCCGCGCCTCCGCGGTCAACGCCCGCGCCGCGACATGCAGCGCGCCCGCGCCCGATGCCTCGATGCGCTCGCGCCAATCGAGCGGAATTGCTTCGACCAGCAGCGCGCGCGGCAGTTGGGCCGCTTCATTGGCGGTGGCGCACAGCGCAAGGGACGAAAACGACGACAGCAACAACTTGCCTCGCGCCGCTACCGCATGGCGCGCGACGGCGCGGCCGGTTGCCGCCTCCTGCCCGACGGATGGCTTGATTTCCACGTTGGCCCACAAGCCGAGCGCGGCGCACAGCCGCAATGCCTCGTCAAGAGTCGGCACTGGCTCGACGGCGAACGCCGGATG
>MHZX01000092.1:0-49997 GCA_001828935.1 Rhodocyclales bacterium RIFCSPLOWO2_02_FULL_63_24 | reverse complement strand
GCCGCGCCGCGAGGCGCAAGCCGGCCAGCGTATTTTCCGGCGTCAGCGCGCCGCCGCAACGGTGCGCGATGATGCGCGGATAGATCACCGCTTGCCGGCTGTCGCCATCGCCTTTGCCGGCGGCGCTATGGCTGCGTTGACCCGACGCACGGTATTGTCCAGCGCCTCTTTCGCCGGACGATCGGTGGTCCACACGAAAGCCACCTCCTCGCCGAGAAACTCGTGCAGGCGATCGCGAATCGGCCCGTGCTTGGCGCGCGTGCTGCCCTTGCGCGACACCGATAGGCGCTTTTGCGCCGCGTCCAGCAAATGCTGGGGAATACCCGAATCGCGTAGCGCCGTCACCGCCACCGGCGTCATCGGCAGGTAACTGGTGGCGTGCACCCACTCCTTCTGCACCTCAGGCCGCATCATGAAGGCCACAAAACGGGCAGCCAGCTTGTAGTCTTCCTTCTTGTGTCCAGCCAATACCCACAATCCGGCGCCATCGGGCAGGACATCGGCCGGCTTCACCCCGTACACGTCGTCGTAGTGAGGCAAGGCGGTAACGCCGACGTCCAGTCCGGCACGCCTGGCTTCGGCATACAGGGATGACTCGCCGGTCAGCATCGCACATTCGCCGCTGAGAAAGCGCTGGTTGCCTTCGAGGCCCGGCCCGGAATAATGAAAATAGCGGCTTTTCTGCCAACTGGCCAGCAGCGCCAGATGTTTGACGTTGACCATGCCGTTGACCAGCACCCTGTCCACGCGTCCGACCCGGCCCACCACCGGCTCGCCGTGCTGCGTCGCGACGTTTTCGGAATGCACCCAGGCGAACCGCGCGGTGGTCAAGGGACACTTGCCGCCGTGGTCGTAGATCTCGCCCGCCACCTTCTGCAACTCCCACCAGGTCTTCACCGGTTGGTCAGGATCGACCCCGGCCTTGCGCAAAACCTCACGGTTGGTAAACAGTACCGGCAGCGCCAGCGCGATCGGCAGCGCCTGGATGCGCCCGCTGGCATCATTCACGGCATCCGCAACCTGCGGGTAGAACTTGGTGGCGTCGAGCCTCTGTCTGCCTTCGCGCATGACCGCGTGCAACGGACGGAAACGCGGCCGAGTGCCGAAAAACTCCATGCTGTCGTCGGGATCGAGCAGGGCCAGATGCGGCAACGCCTGTCGGTTTTCCAGTCCTCGGACATCCTGCAGCAGCACCCGACCCTTGCCTTTCAGTTCGTCATTGAAGCGCAAGACCAGGGTCGCCAGGGTATCCAGCCTCTTGCCGTCGAGATCATGGCGCAAACTGATGTCCTGGGCAGAAACCGAGCCTGCCGCAGCGCCACCAAGCAAAGTCCACAGAATTCTCGCGACGGCAGCCCGGCCCAACGCGTCCATCCATATGGGATAGCTTCCCTGCCTCCATTGAACCTTCGTTTTCATTGTTCTGCCGCCTCTTTCAGTCGGTCGATAAAGCGGAGTTTATACGCGATCCACCTCGCTCCAGGAACGTTGCGCCCACAGCGCTTCTCGACTAACCTAGCCCAAGTCGTCAAGCACCGGAGAGAGAGCCGCCAAGGCCCGCAGCGGAAGTCATGAACAATGCACAGCGCATCGCACTGCTCGCGGCAGTCGCCAACCTGGCACTGCTCCTGGTTCTTCCGCCCTACGATTACGTTTCGCTGCAGCGCGGCAACGTTCCCACCTTCGACGGCTTCTACTTCGCCTTCGGGTCCCATCCGAACCGGATCGTCAACGCAAATTTCCTCGCGCTTGAACTCATCGTCGTGGTGATCAACGCCTGCATTGCACTGCTGCTGTTGCGCGACGCACCGCTGCGGCAACGCCGACGCCCGGGTGGCAACCGTCAGCAGCGCGCCGTGCTGGCACTGATAGCGATCAACCTGGTGCTGGTACTCCTGTTTCCGCCGTTCGAGAACTTCTCGGCGATCACCAAAGCCGCCTTGCCTACCTTCGAAGGCTTCTATTTCCTGTTTGGCGACAACGCCCAGCGACAACTGGTGACGACGATTCTGTACATCGAGGTCGCCTTGATCATCATCAATGGCAGCCTGCTCTGGCTGCTGTTCAAAGACAAGAGCCCGGACGAGGTCTCGGCGGACCAGGTCCGCGCATTGGCGCAAAAAGTCCGTTCCGCGCAAAGGAAATGATCCCTGGCAACAAGGGCTTGTCCGTTCTCGCCGGGTTTCCGTCTTGTCTTCGGCGATTTCTTGGGTATAATCCCGCCCTCTCAAGCGCCCGTAGCTCATCTGGATAGAGTACTTGGCTACGAACCAAGGGGTAGGGAGTTCGAATCTCTCCGGGCGCGCCAGAAACAGCAACGGGCTGGATCAGCAATGATCCAGCCCGTTTTTTTCGGGGCGCAACTTGGCGATCTTTCCTGACCCGAACCCGGTAGTTCCTGCTGACCCGAACCGCACCGCCAAAACATGACGCTTGCCAGTTCGCGGCTTCAGTTCGGCGGCAGGTAGCCGACACGGAACCCGCCCCAGTGACGACCGCAGACCCGGATCGGCGCCGACATGTCGTGCATGATTTCACCGGTGTCGCGGCGGTAGGTCTGAAGCAGGAAAGTCTGCTGGCTCTTGCCGCAGGTTTCGCCCACCGGGTCGGTGAATTTTCGCTTGGTGCGGTTGCCGGCAAGGTCGATCTTAGGATTGCCGGTAAGCGGCTGCGAGAAACGCTTGTTATGGGTCGGCACATAGGCGTTGCGGTCGATGACGATGGCGTAGACGATTTCTGGTGCGGCCTTGAGCGCGCCTTCCTGCAGCTCCGTCAGGATCTGATCGAAAAGTTCATCGTATTTGGTACGGAATTTCTTCGGCTCGGTGTTGGGGATCGGCACATACTGGTCGTCGAACACCGCCGCCTCGGAAATCCTCCCGGAACGAATCGCGGCCTCGATGACTTCCGCCACCCGAGCAGACATCCGCATCGCCATCTCGCGCATCGCTTCGTGCAGCGCCATGGCGTGCACGGTGAACTGCTCGATGAAGAACATGCGCTTGATTTCGTTGAATCCGGCGGCCACGGTACTGATGTACTGGACCTCTCTTTCGATCGTGTGCGCCTGGGTTTCGCTGGATTCCGAGATGGCGTGTATGGTGCTGGTGCGCGAGGTGATCATCTGGGTGGCCTTGACCTGCTCGGACACCGCCAGCGCGACGTGGCTGACGTTGCTGGACGTTTCCGCGGCACCCTGCTGAATCTGTCCGAGCGTACCGGCCATTTCGCGCGCCATGTCGGCGCTGCTCTTGGCGGTTTGCGTAGCAGCGCCGATTGCACGGGCAGACTTGTCGACGTCGGATTGCACACCGGAGAGCATGCTGGTGATTTCCGCAGCCGCAGCGGCCGACTTTTCCGCCAGCTTGCGCACTTCGTCGGCAACCACGGCAAAGCCGCGCCCCTGCTCGCCGGCGCGGGCAGCCTCGATGGCGGCATTGAGCGCGAGCAGATTGGTCTGGTCGGCGATTTCCTTGATCGAGGCAGTAATACCGGAAATGGCGCGCGAACGCTCGGTGAGCTCGTTCATGGCGGAGGAAGCCCCCTGCACCGCAGCGCCGACCGACTCCATGTTGGCGGCGGCGGCGGTACCGACTTCCTTGCCGGCACCGGCTCTCTGTTCGGCAACCGATGCGATCTCCAACGTGTCCTTGGCCTTGTCATCGACCAATGCCATGCTGGCACACAACTCCTCCACCGCGGCGGCGACCGACTGCACTTCGGCCGCCTGTTTCTTCGATTCCAGCGCCATGGCGTGGCTGGTCGCCAGCAGATGTTCGGCGCCAGTGCCAAGAATTCTCGATTCGAACAACAGCTTGCCGATCATCGTCTTGTATGAAACGATCATGGCATTGAAGGCGCTGATCACGATGCCGATTTCGTCCAGGCGGCCGACCTTGGGTTCCGTCTCGAGGGCGCCGCGCGACGAGTTTTCGGCGAGCAGCTTCAACTGGATGAGGCGCGCCAGGATAGGGCGCACCGCAAAGAAGTAGAAAATCACCGATACGATGAGAATCAGGATCGACGCACCGGCGAGCACTCTGATGCTCAGATGCGCCTTCTCGTCGGCGTCTTCGCGCGAAATTTCCATCCACGCCGCAAGTTTCTTGCCGATGCCTCCAGCCACGGTCTCGAACTGGTTGTAGCCCGGCACCTTGGCCGGAGTGGCCAGCGCCGCCGCCTCCTGATATTTGCCTTCCTTGAACAGGACTGCGGCCGGGGCAAACCCGACATTCGATATCTCGTCGAAGGTCTTGCCAAGTTCCTTGACTTCCGGCGCGGTGGGAAGCTTGACGATGAGTTGCTGCAGCGCCTTGGCGCCCGTCGTGCGGCTTTCTTCGATGCGCTCGAGGTGGGATTCGAGTGTGTGGTCATGCAGCTTGGAGATTTCCAGCGCCGGGTCATGCTGTGCTGCGAGAAGAATCTGGGCACGTCCCACGCGCATGCTATCGGTGACCTTTTGCAGCGCATCCATGGCCTCGGAGGCGACGGTGACATCGTTGAAGTTCGCCTCGATGCCACGCACCAGGACGGTTCCCATCACCGCGACGGAGAGGACCAATCCCGACAGTCCGATCAGGGCGGCTATCGCCTGCAGCCGGATGGAATTGGCAAACGCCAGCAATAGTCGTTTCATGTCATTTCCCGAAATTGGTCATTCACACAACTTCCTGCGGACCCTGGGGCGCTCTTGTTCTTGATGATCGCAGGCCCGATCACTCCTGCACATACCGCGCAGAGACCTGCACTGTAGCAGGACGACCAGCTCATGGCAAATGGATATCGCATTTACCTAAAGACATAGACCAGAGAAAATGGGGATTGCATCTGCTCCGGCCTGCGCGGGTCGTCCCGGCGAAGTTCCAAGCCCGCATCGAGCCGGTGCAAGCAGGACCAGGCACGCGACGAATGGGCGTGAAAAAGGCCAGAGCAGGAATCTGGCCTTGTTGAAATGGTGGAGGTGAGCGGGATCGAACCGCTGGCCTCGACGTTGCGAACGTCGCGCTCTCCCAACTGAGCTACACCCCCATCAAGCGGCGGAATTATAGCAACCGGGATACGCCAAGGGAAGCAGCCTTCAGGCCAAGCTTACCTCGTCCATACCGCATTTGGCCACACCCAGTGCGGTGCGCACTACCAGCGGGTAAGCGTTGCCGACAAACTGGCCGAAACTGGCTATGTTGTAGCCGACCACGATGCCGGGAATGCTGCCGACCATGACTTCGCGGCCGATCACGAACCCTTGGTTGATGGCCGCATTCACCGCGGACCCTATTGTGCGGCCGGACGGCTCAGGTTCTTGCAGAAGCTTCCCCGGGCGTCGTCCGTCGCGCTCCTTGGCAGCCATAGTCTCCTCCTGGCGGAAAACCCGCTCTCAGAAAAATTATCGGCCGTCAGCGCAAAACTTTAGACCTCGATGACAATAATGTTTCACCCTCATTTCGATCCGGCAGCAGCGCGGCGCAGGCGGTCGGCCACGGCTCGCCAGGAATCGTCGTCGGGCGGCGCCGCGACGAGAATCAGGTCGCATCCCATCACGTCCAGTTCGCGTAGCCGGGCATAAAGATCGTGGGCAAACTGGGCGGCATCCTCGCTGGCCGGGCACCAGGCGAGATTCTCGTGGCCAAGGGCGAGCGGCTGCGAGGCCAGCACGGCGACGCGCCGACCTGCCACCAGCGCCTTGCGCGCAATCTCCGCCAGTTCGACCGCGGGCGCCAGTTGCAGCGGGGTACGCGGTGCGTAGTGGGCTTCGAGACTGCCGGAAACCCGCGGTGCGGTCTGCGTGCCGCCGAACTCCGGGGAGCGGCCCAGCACCGCGCCGATGGCCGCCGCATCCAGCATGCCGGGGCGGAGTATCCGCGGCTCGCCGCCGGAAAGATCGAGGATGGTGGATTCGATGCCGACTGCGCAGGCGCCGCCGTCGAGGATCAGCGCTACCGCATCGCCGAGTTCCTCGCGCACATGCGCGGCCGTGGTCGGGCTGACGCGACCGAAGCGGTTGGCCGAGGGCGCCGCCACGCCGCCGTCGAATTCGCGCAGCAACTGCAGTGCCAACGGATGATTCGGCACGCGCAGGCCGACGCTGTCCTGGCCGCCGGTGATGGCGTCGAGGACCGCCGGATGCCGCCTGAGGATCAGGGTCAAGGGTCCTGGCCAGAATGCGGCAGCCAGTGTACGGGCGGCGTCGGGAATATCGATCGCCCAGCGTTCGAGGTGCGACGCGTCCGGCAGATGGACGATCAGCGGATGATCGGCCGGGCGTCCCTTGGCGGCAAAGATTTTGGCGATGGCGAGCGGATTGCATGCATCGGCGCCGAGGCCATAGACTGTTTCGGTGGGAAAGGCGACCAGTTCGCCGGCGCGGAGCTTTGCCGCCGCGCGCGACACATCAGTCATCGCCGATGCCGATCAAGCGCCGTGCCGCCAGCGCCGACTCCTGAACCTTCTGCGCATCGCTGCCGATTACCGTGAAGTGGCCCATCTTGCGCCCCGGCCGGGCGTGATGCTTGCCGTAGAGATGCAGTTTGAGATTGGGAACGGCGAGCAGTTGCGCCCAATCGGGTTCGTGGCTGTGATGCGGATCCTGCAAGTACCACAGGTCGCCCAGCAGGTTCACCATCACGGCGGCCGAATGCGCCCGTGCCTCACCCAGCGGCAAGCCGGTGAGCGCCCTGACCTGCTGCTCGAACTGGTTGGTAATGCAGGCGTCGATGCTGTAATGCCCCGAATTGTGCGGCCGCGGCGCGATTTCATTGACAAAGAGCTGGCCGCGCACGACAAAAAACTCGACGGCCAGCGTGCCGACGTAGCCCATTTCCTGCGCGATGCCTTCGGCGATTTCCTGTGCGTCGCCGGCCATGCATCCCGTGGTGCGCGCCGGCACCATGGAGACGTCGAGTATGCCGTGGCGATGACTGTTCTCGGCAGGGGCGAAGCACTTCACGCTCCCCGCCTCGTCGCGCGCCAGCACCACGGAAATCTCGTAATCGAGCGCCAGCAATTGCTCAAGTACGCAGGGTTCATTCTTCAACTGACGAAACGCCAGCAGCGCCTCCTGGCGACTCATGACTCTCACCTGGCCCTTGCCGTCGTAGCCGAAACGGGCAACCTTGAGGATGCCGGGAAAGAGATCGGCGCTGGCCTGTGCGACGTCTGCCTCGCTGCGAATGTCGGTCCAGGACGCGTGCGGAAAACCGTGCTGCTTGAGGAAACTTTTCTCCGCAACGCGATTCTGGCTGATGGCGACGGCTTCGGCACTGGGTCGCACCGCAAGGAACTTGGACAGGTAGGCCAGGCTGCCGGCCGGCACGTTCTCGAATTCGGTGGTCACCGCGGCGCAGAATTCGGCCATGCGATCAAGCGCGTCGCCGTCGTCATAGGCGGCGACCAGATGCTGGTCGGCGATGCGCCCGGCGGGGCTTTGCGGATCGGGATCGAGCACGATCACGCGATACCCTATTTCGCGCGCGGCGATAACGAAGAAACGGCCCAACTGGCCACCCCCCAGCATCCCAAGCGTGGCAGGAGGCAGGATCATCGTCTTAGCGCTTGATCGCCCGATAGCCGATGTCGCGCCGGCATTGCATGCCGTCGAAGCTGATCGGATCGAGCATTTCATAGGCGCGCTTCTGCGCCGCCTTGACGTTGTCGCCGAGAGCCGTGACGCAGAGCACGCGGCCGCCCGCCGTCATCACCTCGCCGTTCTTCGCCGCTGTGCCGGCATGAAACACGTGGCTGTCCTCGGTCGGCACCGGAAGGCCGTGAATCACATCGCCCTTGCGCGGGGTCTCGGGATAGTGGGCGGCAGCCATGACCACGCCGAGTGCGACACGACGATCCCACTCCGCCTGAACTTCATGGAGGCGGCCGTCGATTGCCGCATCGACCAGTTCGACGAAGTTGCTCTTCAGCCGCATCATGATCGGTTGCGTTTCCGGGTCGCCCATGCGGCAGTTGAACTCCAGCACGCGCAGGCTGCCGTCGGGCTTGATCATCAGCCCGGCATACAGGAAGCCGGTGAAGACAATGCCGTCCGCTGCCATGCCGTTGATGGTCGGCATGATCACCTCGCGCATCACGCGTGCGTGAATTTCAGGCGTCACCACCGGCGCCGGGGAATAGGCGCCCATGCCGCCGGTATTCGGTCCCAGGTCGCCATCCCGGAGCCGCTTGTGGTCCTGGCTGGTGGCCAGCGGCAGCGCGTGGCGACCATCGGCCATGACGATGAAACTGGCCTCCTCGCCGTCGAGGAATTCCTCGACCACGACGCGGGCACCGGCATCGCCCAACTTGTTGTCGGCCAGCATCATGTCCACCGCGGCGTGCGCCTCGGCGATGTCCATCGCCACCACGACGCCCTTGCCGGCCGCAAGCCCGTCGGCCTTGATCACGATGGGCGCGCCCTCGGCATCAATATAGGCATGGGCCGCCTTGGCGTCGGCAAAGGTTCTGAACCTAGCCGTCGGGATGTTGTGGCGGGTCATGAACCGCTTGGCAAAGTCCTTCGAACTTTCCAATTGCGCGGCAGCCTTGGTCGGGCCAAAGATACGCAGATTGCGGGCACGGAAAGCATCGACGATGCCGGCGGCCAGTGGCGCTTCGGGTCCCACCACGGTGGCATGGACTTTTTCGCGCTGGGCATAGTCGGCCAGCGCGTCAATGTCCGTGAGCGGCAGGTTCTCCAGCTCGTGTTCGCGCGCCGTGCCGGCATTGCCGGGCGCGACATAGACCTTCTGCATTCCTGGCGCCTGCGCCAGGCGCCAGGCCAGCGCGTGCTCGCGGCCGCCGGAGCCAACCACCAGAATTTTCATGACGCCTCCGCCGGGCCGCCCCAAGGAGGTGCAGCCAACCAAAGTGGAGCGGAGCGAACCGTAGTCGCCCCCTTTCCCGGAAAGGGGGCTGGGGAAATTGTACTCATGCTCAGTGGCGGAAGTGGCGGAAACCGGTGAACACCATCGCCAGGTTCTGCTCGTCCGCAGCGGCAATGACCTCGGCATCGCGCACCGAACCGCCGGGCTGGATCACCGCCGTCGCGCCGGCCTTGGCCAGCACGTCGAGGCCGTCGCGGAAGGGGAAGAAGGCGTCCGAAGCGACCACCGAGCCGGCGACGGTGAGGCCGTTGTTCTCGGCCTTGATCGCGGCGATGCGCGCCGAATCGACGCGGCTCATCTGGCCGGCGCCGACCCCTACGGTCATGCCGTCCTTGCAATAGACGATGGCATTCGACTTGACGTACTTGGCGACGCGCCAGGCGAACAACAGGTCGCTCATTTCCTGCGCGGTGGGCGCGCGCTGGGTCACCACCCTGGTGTCGGCCTGGACGATGCGCGCCTCGTCGGCGCTCTGCAGCAGCAGACCGCCGCCGACGCGCTTGTAGTCGAAGGCGCCGACGACTTTGCCCGCATTTGCCACCATCGGCACCACCAGTACCCGCAGGTTCTGCTTGGCGGCAAACACGGCGCGCGCCTCGGTGGTGATTTCGGGAGCGATGATGACTTCGGCGAACTGGCCGGCGATGGCTTCCGCCGCGGCCTTGTCGATCGCCACATTGAAGGCGATGATGCCGCCGAAGGCCGAGGTCGGGTCGGTCTTGAAGGCCTGGCGATAGGTCTCCAGGGCATTCGCGCCGACCGCCACGCCGCAGGGATTGGCGTGCTTGACGATGACGCAGGCAGCCGGTGCGATCGCCGCGTCGAAGGCCTTGACGCATTCCCAGGCCGCGTCGGCATCGGCGATGTTGTTGTAGGACAGTTCCTTGCCCTGGAGCTGCTGATAGCTGGCGATACTGCCGGGCACGGCGACCGTCTCGCGGTAGAAGGCCGCCTGCTGGTGGGGGTTCTCGCCGTAACGCAGGGTTTCGACCTTGTCGAACGCCAGTTGCAGCTTCTCCGGAAACACGCCGGGCTTGTTCTGTTCGTCGAGCGAGGTCAGCCAGTTGGCGATCGCCGAGTCGTAGCGCGCGGTGTGGGTGAAGGCCTTCTTGGCCAAGGCGAAACGCGTCTTGTAGGAAAGGCTGCCGCCGGACTTGAGCTCCTCAAGTATCGGCGCGTAATCCTCGGGGTCGGTGATTACGCCGACGCCGCCCTGCTCGTTGCCGTGATTCTTGGCCGCCGCGCGGACCATGGTCGGCCCGCCGATGTCGATGTTCTCGATGGCGTCTTCGAGCGTGCAGCCGGGCTTTGCTACCGTCTCGCGGAAGGGATAGAGATTCACCACCACCAGGTCGATGGCCGGGATGCCATGCTGCGCCATGACCGCCAGGTGTTCGGGCAGGTCGCGGCGGCCGAGAATGCCGCCATGCACCTTGGGATGCAAGGTCTTGACGCGACCATCGAGCATCTCGGGAAAACCGGTGTAATCGGAGACGTCGGTCACGTCGAGCCCGGCATCGCGCAGTAGCTTGGCGGTGCCTCCGGTGGAAAGGAGTCTGACTCCCAGTTGAGCAAGGCCGCGGGCAAAATCCACCGTGCCGCGCTTGTCGGATACGCTTATCAGCGCCTGTGTCACTTTCATGGGAACCTCGGGAGAACTAAAGTAATTCGTGTTCGAGCAGCATGCGGCGCAGGGTGCCGCGGCTGATGCCCAGCATTTCGGCGGCGATGGTCTGATTGCCTGCCGCCTGTTTCATCACGACTTCCAGCATCGGCCGTTCCACGCATTTCAACACCATGTCGTAGACGGCATGCGGCGCCTGGCCGTCGAGGTCGCGAAAATAGCGATTGAGGCTGCGGCGCACGCAGTCGTGGATTTCGCTGCTCATGCGGCCCTCATTTCCCCAAAGCGCTCATCGAACCGGTCTTCGTAGCGCAGATGCTCGTTTGCCGCGGCCTGACCGAGGAAGAACTCGTCGGCAGCTTCCAGTTGCTGGCCGACGCTCTGCAACTGGTTCATGGCATGCCGGAAATGCGCCGCGCCGACCAGGCCCTTGGTGTACCAGCTGATATGTTTGCGCGCGATGCGCACCCCGGATTCCTCGCCATAGAACGCATAAAGCTCCGCCAGATGGCCGCGCAGGATGCGGTGTATCTCCGCCACTCGCGGCGGCGCAAGTTCGGTACCGGTCGCCAGGAAATGCTCGATCTCGCGGAACAGCCAGGGCCGTCCCTGTGCGGCGCGACCGATCATGATGCCGTCGGCGCCGGTATAGTCGAGCACGAAGCGGGCCTTCTGCGGCGTATCGATATCGCCATTGGCGATCACCGGAATGCCTACCTGGGATTTGACCAGGGCGATGGTGTCGTATTCGGCGCAACCCATGTACTGATCGGCCCGGGTGCGGCCGTGAATGGCGATGGCGCGGACTCCGGAAGCCTCGGCGATATGGGCGATGCGCGGCGCATTGCGATTGTCGCGATTCCAGCCGGTGCGTAACTTGAGCGTCACCGGCGTATCGGGTACCGCCGCTACCACGGCCTCGAGAATTCGCGCCACCAGCGCCTCGTTCTGCATCAGGGCCGAGCCGGCCATGACGTTGCAGATCTTCTTGGCCGGACAGCCCATGTTGATGTCGATGACCTGTGCGCCGTTATCCGCGTTGTAGCGCGCGGCCTGCGCCATCATCGCCGGATCGGCGCCGGCGATCTGCACCGAGATCGGATCGACCTCACCCGCATGATCGGCTCGCCGCCGCGTCTTGGCGCTGCCGTAGAGCAGGGAATTTGACGTCACCATTTCGGATACCGCGAGCCCGGCGCCGAGCTGTTTGCACAGCTGACGAAAGGGTCGATCGGTAACCCCGGCCATGGGCGCGACAAACAGGTTGTTGCGCAACTGAAAGCCGAGGAAGTCCATGTCGGGGAATAGTGCGGTGGGGGAAGGGCGCGATTTTAGCGCAAAGCGCGGCGGCGGCAATCGAGGCTATTTATTGTCGAGCGCGAAATATCAGGGCCAGGCACGGGCGCCGTAGATCATCCGCTTGGCGACGAAGGCGCGCAGCGGCGGCAACAGGTCCAGCGCGAGGAGCCCAGCGCCGCGTACCTGTCTCAAGGGCGCGAAATCGGAAGCGAAACCGTCGATCAGCAAATCGGTAAACCCGATCGCGCCGCGCCGGTCAGCCCGGCGGCCGCGCGCATAGGCAGCGAGCACTTGCGGCGCACCGGGATCTGCGGCGGCGCCCACCTGCTGCGCCAGTTCCCAGACGTCGCGCAACGCCAGATTGAAGCCCTGCCCGGCGACCGGATGCAAGGTCTGCGCGGCATTGCCCAGCCAGACCTGGCGCGCGCCCACCGGATTCGGACGGTAGCGCAGGCCAAGCGGATAGGCGACACGCGGACTCGCCGCGATGAAACGTTGCCGGCTGCCGAAGCGCCTCTGCAGCAGCGCCAGAAAAGCCGCCTCGTCCAGTGCGGCAACCTCGGCAGCGACGGTGTCTGCACAGGTCAATACCACGGCATAGCGCTCACCATACGGCAACAACGCCACCGGGCCCTCGCTGGTGAAGCGCTCGAAGGCGACATTGTGGTGCGACTCGGCCAGCGTGACAGTGCACAGCACGGCATGCTGGCCGTAATCGCGCATCTGGCCGGCACCAGGCTCTACCGCGCCCTCGGCGAACGCCGTCAACGGAAACTCCGCCGTTACCTGCCCGCGGTCTCGACACACCCGGGATTCCGCTTCGCGGCGGGCGAGCGGCGTTCCAGGTACGCAAGGCGGAGCGGCACCGACCCTCGTGTTCTCCCGATAAACAATTCCGGCCGCGCTGACTGCGGCATCAAGTGCGGCGATCAGTTCGCCCGCCGCCAGCACCCAGCCCAGCGCCCTCATGTCGAGTTCGGCGGCACGCAGGCAACTGCGGCCGAAGCCACCGCGCTGCGAGATGTGTATGGTCTCGATCGGCGTTGCGGAAAGTCGCGACCAGACGCCAAGCCATTCGAGGATCTGTCGCGCACCGTCCGACAGCGCCAGCACACGGGCATCGCGGCGCACGGCGGCGCGTTCGCGCGCTTCGAAGACTTCGGCGGCGACACCGTGAAGCTTGAGTGCCAGCGCCAGAGCCATTCCAGTGGGGCCGCCGCCAACAATCGCCACCTGGCGACTGTTGTTTGGGCTCTCTTTTGGCGGAGCGGTCTCAGCCGCCACGGGCATCGCGCATCAGCGCCTCGATGTCGGCGATCTTCTTCGGTGCCGCGAGGGTGATGATCTCGCAACCAGCGGTCGTCACCAGCGCGTCATCTTCTATGCGCACGCCGATATTCCAGAAAGCCTCGGGGACATCCTCCGCCGGTCGGATGTAGCAGCCGGGTTCGATCGTCAGCACCATGCCCGGCACCAGCGGCGCCCAGTGCTCTCCTTGCTTGTATTCGCCGGCGTCGTGCACGTCCTTGCCCAGCCAATGACTGGTACGGTGCATGTAAAAGCGCTTATAGCTCTCCGCTTCGATCACGGCATCCAGCGAACCCTGCAGCAGTTTCAGGTCGAGCATGCCCTGCGCCAATACTTTCAGCGCCGCTTCATGCGGTTCGGCGAAGGTGGCATCGGGGCGCACCGCCTCAATCGCAGCGGCCTGGGCATCGAGCACCAGCGCATAAACGTCGGCCTGCGGTCCGCTGAAACGACCATTGACCGGAAAGCTGCGGGTGATATCCGAGGCATAGCCGGTGAGCTCGCCGCCGGCATCGATCAGCAACAGCTCGCCATCGCGCAAGACCCGATCGTTGCCGACATAATGCAAGACGCAGGCGTTGGCGCCGCCGGCGACGATCGACGTATAGGCGGGAAACTCGCAGCCCTGGCGGCGAAATTCGTGCAGCAGTTCCGCCTCGACCTCGTACTCGAAACGGCCGGGCGCGACAAAGCGCATGGCTCGAATGTGGGCAGCCGTGGAAATCTCCGCGGCACGGCGCATGATGGCCAGTTCGGCGGCGTCCTTGACCAGTCGCATGGCATCAAGCTCGGCGCGCACGTCGCGAATCGTTGCCGGAGCGCGCTTGCCGGTCCGGCTCTGGGCGCGCACGGCATTGAGTGCGGACGCAATGCGTTGATCCCAGCCGGCATCGTGGCCGATGGAGTACCACAGCGCCGCCTGATCGGCGAACAACTCGGACAGCTTGGCGTCGAGCTCGCCGATGGCATGCGCGGCATCGAACCCGAATACTTCGCGGGCGCCCTCCGGGCCGTGGCGGAAGCCATCCCAGATTTCGCGTTCCAGATTCTTCTCGCGACAGAACAGGATCGATTGCGCCGCCGCGCCGCTGCTGTCAACCACGATCACCAGCACTGCCTCGGGTTCGACGAAGCCGGTCAGGTATTGAAAATAGCTGTCGGCGCGATAAGGATAGTGCGCGTCGCGGTTGCGCATCTGTTCGGGCGCGGTGGGGATGACGGCGATGCCGCCGCCGCCGCGTGTCATGCGCTCGATCAACGCAAGTCGGCGCTGGCGATACGCCTCGAAAGCTTTTCCGGTGAGTGACGACGAAGCATCCATCGGACGATTATAGCGACCCGAGTTCGACGTCCAGTTCGGCCAGTCTTTGCGGAGTACCGACATCCGTCCAGCGACCGCGATGCAATTCGCCCGAAACATGCCCCGCCACCATGGCGGCACGCAACACAGGCGCCAGCTTGGCCGGCCGGCCGCGTTCGATGCCGGCAAAGAACTGTGGGCGATAAATGCCGATGCCGGAAAAGGTGTAAACGCAATCGGCCGCAGCACCGACTTCAGCGTGAACTTGGCCTTCCATCAGGGAAAAATCACCCTGCGGGTGGTGCTGAGGGTTCGGCACCAGCACCAGGTGCGCCAGGTCGCCAGGCCTCAACGCATGCGCTGCCCGCGTCACGTCCCAGTCGCAATAGATGTCGCCGTTGAGCACCAGGAAGGGCTCGTCATTGCCCAGCAAGGGCAGCGCATTGGCGATTCCTCCCGCAGTTTCCAGCGCGCCCTCGGGTTCAGCGGAATAGCGGATCGACAGACCCCAGCGCGCGCCATCGCCCAGCGCGGCCTCGATCTGCGCGCCGAGGTGCGCGTGATTGATCACCACCTCACGCCAGCCGGTCCGTGCCAGGCGCTCCAGGTGCCAAACGATCAGCGGCTTGCCACCGACCGGCAGCAAGGGCTTCGGCGTATGGTCGGTCAAGGGCCGCATGCGCTCGCCGCGCCCTGCAGCGAGAATCATGGTTTTCACAGGGACAATGCCCTGTGAAAACCATGATTCTCGCTGTTGGCGAGCAGGTGTTGGCCCTCCCCCCGGCCCCCTCGCCAAAGGAGGGGGTGACTACGTTGGAGTCCGCGCGTGGCGCGGGCTAAACGCTTACAGGTCACGCTTCTCCATCGTGTAGCCAAGCACGGTGATCTTGTCCTCGACCCGGTCAAGCAGTTTGCGCAGCGGCGACAGTTCGCTGTAGCGCTCGCAGGCCTTGCGCAGATAGCGCGCCACCAGCGGCAAATCCTTGAGATAGCCGTCCTTTCCGTCGCGGTGGTAGAGCCGGGCGAAGATGCCCAGTACCTTTACATGACGCTGCACGCCCATCCATTCATAGTCGCGGAAGAACTCGCCGAAATCGGCGGCCACCGGCAGGCCTGCCTTGCGCGCGAGTTCCCAGTAACGAACCAGCCAGTCGATCAGCAAATCCTCATCCCACTCGATGTAGGCATCCTTCAACAACGACACCATGTCGTAACTGATCGGCCCATACACGGCATCCTGAAAATCGATGATGCCCGGGTTGCCGACGCCGGATTCGGGAATATGCATCAGGTTGCGCGAGTGATAGTCGCGATGCACGAACACCTTCGGCTCGCCAAGATTCACCGCGAGAATGCGCTGGAACACGGCTTCCAGCGACTCCTTCTCACCCTGCGTGAGGATCACCTGGTGATGTTGGGCGAGGAACCACTGAGGAAACAGATCGAGTTCCCGACGCAACAGCGCCTGGTCATATTCAGGCAATACACCCGGACGGCTGGCTTTCTGGATTTTGACCAGCGCGGAGATCGCGTCAGCGTAGAGCAGCGCAGCGTTATCGGCATCGAAGGCCTGCAGATAGGTCGTGGCGCCCAGATCTGAAAGCAGCAGGAATCCCTGTTCCAGGTTCTGGGCCAGAACCTCGGGGACATGGGCTCCGGCCGCTCGAAACAATTGCTGCACGTTGAGCCAGGGCCGGCAGTCCTCATTCGCGGGCGGCGCGTCCATGACGATGCGCGTCGCGCCGTCATCCAGCGTGGCGCGAAAATAGCGGCGGAAACTGGCGTCGGCGGAGGCCGCTGCCAGAGTAAAACTGCGGCCCGGCCACAAGCTTGCGAGCCACGTCCTGATCTGCTGCTGGCGTTCCATATCAAGTTGCGCAGAACCGCCCAAAAGCTTGGCCGGAGAGCGCGTTCCGCAGGCATGAAGTGTTAGAATCCGCGATTCTAGCATCGGCCGACGAAGGCTTTCCCGCCATGCAGCACGCCTAACTCGCGCCTGCATCCTTTCGACTCCGCTGCGCCAACTTACCGATACGGCATGTCTCAATCGCATCGCGGACAATTCGGCCCCGTCTCATTGCTCGTCCTGCTGGCCTTTCCCGCAGGCTCCGCGACGGCGGAAACGCTACCGCCCCTGCGCATCAATCCGGCCCTGCTTGGCGCCGGCACGCCGCCGCCACCCGCTCTGGTAGCAGCCAAGTCCATCGCTGCGACGAAGCCGCTGGCCGCTGCGCCGCTGCGCATCGAGCCCACCCCAACCACACCTGTCGATCTGACGCCGGCTCAGGCCAAGCCCGCGGTCGAACCCGCTCCGCGGCCTGCCGCAAGAGTGTCCCGCCCGACACCGCCCGCCAAGCCGGCCGCGCTTGTTGCCGCGCCTGCGGCGGCCGGCGGTACGGCGCCGACGCCACACCCCAGACCGGCCCCGCCGCCGCAAGCCGCGGTCGCTGAAACGCCGCGACGCCAGGACGACGTGGCGGCGGCGCCTGCGGCACCCATTCAGAAGCCGCTGGAACCGCCACAGGTCGCCGAACGGCCCGCGTTGCCACCCCTCTATTCGGCCCACGTCGCCGCGGGAATGCTGCCGCAGCCCGAGCTCACAAGCGCTGCCAGCGTCATGCCCTATCTCAAACGACCGGGAGAAACGCTGCCGACCTTCATCGCCGCAGACCAGATCACCGGCCGCAACGATGTCGAAGTGGTCGCCGACGGCAATGTCGAGTTGCGCAAACGCAACTCGATCCTGCAAAGCGATCGGCTGACCTATTGGCAGCAAGCGGATGAAATGGAAGCCGAGGGCAACGTCCGTCTCTCGCGCGACGGCGATCGCGTGCGCGGCCCCAAAATGCGCATGAAGATGGACGACAGCACCGGTTTCATCGAGCAGCCCGAGTACAGCATCCGCCGCATCAAGACCGGATCGGCTGCCACGCTATGGACCGGCAACGAAGAACGCCTGACATCGAACCTCACCACCGGGCAGGGCACCGCGGCGCGAATGGATTTCGAGGGCGAAGGCAAGTACCGCCTGACCGATGCCACCTACAGCACCTGTACCCCGCCCGCCGGAAGCGATCCCGACTGGTTTGCCCGCACCACCGATCTGCGCCTCGACTACGGCGACGAGGAAGGTTCGGCGCGCAATGCCACGCTGTATTTCAAGGGAGCACCCATCCTGTACTCGCCATGGTTGAGTTTCTCGCTCAACAACGAGCGCAAGAGCGGCCTCCTGACGCCCACGTTTGGCTCCACCAGCAGCGGCGGTGTCGAATATACCCAGCCCTTCTACTGGAACATCGCGCAAAACATGGATGCGACGATTGCGCCGCGCTTCATGGCCAAGCGCGGCACGCTGTGGAACGGCGAATATCGCTATCTTCAGCCATCGTACAGCGGCGCCTTCCAGGGACAATACCTGCCCGACGACAAGCTGGTGCACAAACGCCGCTCTTCCTACTCGCTGGCTCACAGCCAGAGCCTGGGTTACGGCTTTTCGGGAACGCTGGCGCTCAATGGCGCTTCCGACGATACCTTCTTCAGCGATCTGGCCAGCGGTTCGGCGGTGGTGGCCCAGACCAATCTGCTGCGCCAGGGCACGCTCAGCTACGGCGGCGGCTGGTGGTCGGCCAACCTGCTGGCACAAAGCTACCAGACCTTGCAGGACCCATCCCTGCCCAGGGTGACCGAGCCCTACCGGCGCCTGCCGCAACTGACGGTAAGCGCCAACCGCGGCGACCTTCCGCTGGGAATGAATTTCGCATTCAATGGCGAGCACGTCAATTTCCGCAATCCGACCCTGGTCCAGGGGCGGCGCTTTACGCTTTACCCCCAGCTTTCCCTGCCTCTACAGACCGAGGTCTTGAGCATCACCCCGAAACTCGGCCTGCATTCCACCCGCTACGCTCTTGACCGCCAAAGCGCCGGCACGCCGCAGAAGCTCACGCGCGACGTACCGATCTTCAGCCTGGATTCCAGCGTGACCTTCGAGCGCGACCTGGACTGGCAGGGCAAATCGCTGACCCAGACGCTGGAGCCGCGTCTTTACTACCTGTATGTTCCGGTACGCGATCAAAGCCTGATTCCGGTATTCGATACAGGTATCGCCGACTTCAACTTCGCCCAGATTTTCGGCGAGAACCGTTACGGCGGCGGCGACCGGATTGGCGATGCCAACCAGGCCACGGCGATGCTGACTTCCCGCCTCCTGGATCCGCTAACCGGAGCCGAGATCTTGCGCGCCGCCTTCGGTCAGCGCTTCTATTTCAGCACGCAGAACGTCGGCCTGCCGGCAACCGCGACGGCGCCCGCAGAAATCTTGCGCAGCGACCGCCAGACCGACTTCCTCGCCTCGCTCTCCGGCCGCATCCTGCCGAAGACTTACGCCGACGCTGGCGTCCAGTACAACCCGCGGGAGAGCCGGATGGAGCGCCTCAACCTCGGCGGCCGCTATCAGCCCGAAGCGGGCAAGGTGCTGAATGCCGGTTACCGCTACACCCGGAACCAGCTTGGCCAGCTGGACATCTCCGGCCAATGGCCGGTCTTCGGCGGCTGGCACGCGGTGGGTCGCTTCAACTACTCGACCAAGGACGGCCGCATGATCGAATCCGTCGCCGGCCTGGAATACGACGGCGGCTGCTGGATCGGGCGCGTCGTCATGCAGCGCCTCGCCACCCAGACGCAGGTGTCGAATACCGTACTGTTCTTCCAGCTCGAGTTGAGCGGCTTCGCCAAGGTCGGCTCCAACCCTCTTGACATACTCAGGCGCAACGTGCCGGGCTACGGCGTGATCAACCAGCAGAACCCGGAAGGCTCAGTCACCATCCCATGATGTTCCGTCTTCTGCTGATAGGCCTGGTGTCCTGTCTCACTGTACTTCCGGCGCACGCCCAGACACGGCGCAGCCAACCGACCGAGGTCGACCGCATCATTGCGGTGGTGAACGACGAGGCCATCACCGCCTTTGAATTGCGCGCCCGCCTATCCACGGTGGAGCGCCAGCTGCGCAGCCAAAACGTGCAACTGCCGCCGCGCGATGTATTGGAAAAGCAACTGCTCGAACGCATGATTACCGACCGCGTGCAATTGCAATTCGCCAAGGAAACCGGGCTGCGCATCTCCGACATCGAACTCGACGCCGCCCTGCGCCGCATTGCCGAAAACAACCGCCTTGCGTTGCCGGAATTCCGCGCCGCGCTGGAGAAGGACGGCATCCTCTGGGTCAAGTTCCGCGAGGAGATTCGCGACGAAATAGTGCTGTCGCGGCTGCGTGACCGCGAAGTGGAGAGCCGCATCGTTGTTTCCGACGGCGAGATCGACAACTACCTGGTCAACCCTGATCAGGGCGGTGGCGCCGGCCATCTTGAAGTGCAGACGGCGCACATCGTCCTGCGCGTCCCGGAGCAGGCATCGCCGGACCAGTTGATGCGCATCGGTGCGCGCGCGCAGGCAGCGCTCGACCAGATCCGCCGCGGCGAAAACTTCGCCAAGGTGGCCGCCAGCTATTCCGATGCGCCCGACGGATTGTCAGGCGGCGCCATGGGCTCGCGCCCGCTCGACCGCCTGCCGGCGCTCTATGCCGATGCGGTGAGCAAACTCAAACCGGGCGAAGTCAGCGGCATCCTGCGCAGCCCGGCCGGTTTCCACATCGTCAAACTGATCGACAGGCAAGGCGATGTCGGCGCCAAGGCGACGGTGGCGCTGAAACAAACCCACGCCCGGCATATCCTGATCAAGGTCAACGAACTCGTCTCCGAAGCCGAGGCCCGGCGCAAGCTGGTCGCGCTCAAGGAGCGCCTGGACAACGGCGCCGATTTTGCCGAACTGGCGCGCCTGCATTCCAACGATCTTTCCGCCGCCAAGGGTGGCGATCTCGGCTGGCTGTACCAGGGTGACACCGTACCCGATTTCGAGAAGGCCATGGATGCGCTGAAGATCAACCAGATCAGCGGGCCGGTACAGTCGCCGTTCGGCTTTCACTTGATCCAGGTGCTGGAACGTCGTACCGAAGATGCCACGGCCGAACGCCAGCGTCTCGCCGCGCGGCAGGTACTGCGCGAGCGCAAGTCCGACGAAGCGTATCAGGACTGGGTCCGGCAGATGCGCGACCGCGCCTATGTCGAATACCGAACCGAAGATCGCTAGCGACAACGCTTCCGCCTCGCCGGTGATCGTTATCACCTCGGGCGAACCGGCCGGTATCGGACCCGATATCTGCCTGTGTCTGGCGCAGCGCGCATGGCCGGCCCGGTTGGTGGTACTGGGCGACCGCGGATTATTGGCAGAACGCGCGGCGGCACTCGGCCTCGACGCCGGCCGCATCGAAATTCGCCACGTTCCGCTGCAGAAGTCGGCGCTGGCGGGACGCCTCGATCCGGCCAATGCAGCCTACGTGCTGGCACTGCTCGACGTCGCGCTCGCCGGCTGCCGCTGCGGAGAATATGCCGCGATGGTCACCGCGCCGGTACACAAAGGCGTCATCAACGACGCCGGCATCGCCTTCACCGGCCACACCGAATACCTTGCCGAACATACCGCCACCCCGCGCGTGGTGATGATGCTGGCTGGCGCTGGCTTGCGCGTCGCGCTCGCAACAACCCATCTGGCGCTGCGGGAGGTCGCCCCCGCCATCACGCGCGACGATCTGGAAATCACCATCCGCATCCTGCACACCGACCTGCAACGCAAGTTCGGCATCGCGCAGCCGCGCATCCTGGTTGCCGGGCTCAACCCCCATGCCGGCGAAGGGGGCCACATGGGCCGCGAGGAAATCGAAGTCATCGCTCCGGTACTGGACAAGCTGCGCGGCGAAGGCATGAACCTGGTCGGCCCGCTGCCCGCGGACACACTGTTTACCAAGAATGTGCTGGCGGGTTCCGACGCACAACTGGCGATGTATCACGACCAGGGGCTCGCGGTGCTCAAGTACGCAGCCTTTGACGAAGGCATCAATGTCACGCTCGGCCTGCCGATCATCCGTACCTCGGTTGATCACGGCACGGCACTTGATCTCGCCGGCACCGGCAGGGCTTCGCCGCAAAGTCTGTTCGCCGCGATCGATGCGGCGATCGGCATGGCTTCGCGCAGGAACCCGTGACATGTGCCAGTTGCTCGGCATGAACTGCAACACGCCGACCGACATCTGCTTTTCGTTCGAGGGCTTTCGCACCCGGGGCGGGCTTACCGACGTGCACAAGGACGGCTGGGGCATCGCCTTCTTCGAAGGGCCCGGCTGCAGACTGTTTCTCGACGTCGAGCCGTCGGCGCATTCGCCGGTGGCCGAACTGGTGCACAGCTACCCGATCCATTCGCAGAATGTCATCGCACATATCCGCAAGGCGACCCAGGGGCGCATCGCGCTGGAGAACACCCATCCCTTCCAGCGCGAACTCTGGGGCCGCTACTGGATCTTCGCCCACAACGGCAATCTCAAGGATTTTGCCCCGACCCTCGACGGCAGCTTCGTTCCTGTTGGCGATACCGATTCGGAACTGGCCTTCTGCTTTCTGCTGCAGCGTCTGCGCAGCGAGTTCGGCGACGCCATGCCGCTCAGACAGCCGATGTTCGATTTCCTGGCCGGCATCACACGCGAAATCGCCGCCCACGGGGAATTCAATTTCCTGCTCAGCAACGGCAACTGCCTGTATGCCCACTGCGCCACCAAGCTTGCCTATATCCTGCGCCAGGCCCCTTTCGCTGTCGCCCATCTGAAGGACCAGGACGTCAGCGTGGACTTCAGTGAAGTGACCAACCCCGACGACCGGGTCGCCTTGATCGCCACCCTGCCGCTGACCGACAACGAAACCTGGATCACCATGGAACCGGGCACGCTGATGGTGTTCCACGGTGGCGTGCCGGCGGCTGCGGCACGCACTGCATGAAAGCCCTCGGCGGCCACACGGCCCGGAAAAGGTTCGGCCAGAACTTCCTGGTCTCCCCCGGCATCATTCGCAAAATTGTGGACGCCATCGGGCCGCAGGCCGGCGACACGGTGGTGGAAATCGGACCAGGGCTGGGCGCGCTTACCGAACCGCTGCTGGAACGCCTCGATCATCTGCACGTGGTCGAAATCGACCGCGACCTGATCGCGCGCCTGCGAAACCGCTTTCCGCCCGAACGGCTGACCGTCCACGAAGGCGACGCCCTCGAATTCGACTTTGGCGCCTTGAAGGGCCAAGGGCCGCTGAAGATCGTCGGCAACCTGCCCTACAACATTTCCAGCCCGCTGCTGTTCCACCTGGTGGCGTTCGCGCCGCTGGTATACGACATGCATTTCATGCTGCAGAAGGAAGTGGTCGACCGCATGGTAGCCGAGCCAGGCAACAAGGACTTCGGGCGCCTGTCGGTAATGTTGCAGTACCACTACCACATGGAGCGCATGTTCATCGTGCCGCCCGGCGCCTTCAATCCGCCGCCCAAGATCGATTCGGCCATCGTGCGCATGATTCCGGTCGACTTCTCGAAAGTTATGCGTAGCGGTACCCCCGGGGACGGCGCCGGCGCGCCCTGGGTACCTGGGAATCCGCTTTATGTCCCGCAGGGACAGTATCCACTCGGACGTGGGCCGGTAACGGCGAAAGACCCGGCGCTGTTCGCCAAGGTGGTCACAGCCGCGTTCTCGCAGCGACGCAAGATGCTGCGCAACACCCTGCGCGAATTCATCAGCGAGGCCGACCTCGCCGCACTGTGCATCAGGCCCACGGCGCGCGCCGAGGACATCGCCGTGGCCGACTACGTGCGCCTTGCCAATTCGCTGGCCGACCTTGCCCGCCGCTGAAACGAAACTACACAGGCTTGCCGTCGTCGGCGGCGGCCCGGCCGGCCTGATGGCGGCGGAAGTGATGAGCGCGGCGGGCCTGCGGGTCGAGGTGTTCGACGCCATGCCCTCGGTCGGCCGCAAGTTCCTCCTCGCCGGACGTGGCGGACTCAACCTGACCCACTCCGAAGCGCCGGACGTCTTTCTCTCCCGCTATGGCGCCCGCCGCGGAGAAATCGGCGACTGGTTGGCCGAGTTCGATCCGCAGCAGTTGCGCGCCTGGGCGCGGGATCTCGGTATCGAAACCTTCGTCGGCAGTTCCGGCCGCGTCTTCCCCAAGGAAATGAAGGCCGCGCCGCTGCTGCGCGCCTGGCTGCATCGCCTGCGAGCGGCCGGCGTGGTGTTCCATGCGCGCCACCGCTGGTGCGGCTGGACTGAGGATGGCCGCGCATTGCGTTTCGCCACCCCGGCGGGCGACTTGCAAGTCGGCGCTGACGCCACGGTGCTGGCGCTGGGCGGCGGCAGTTGGGCGCGGCTCGGCTCGGACGGCGCCTGGGTGCCGCTGCTGCTGGCGCGCGACGTCGCCGTACAGCCTCTGCGTCCGGCCAATTGCGGCTTCGATGTAGGCTGGAGCGCTCATTTGCGCCAGCGATTTGCCGGCAAGCCGGTCAAGACCGTCCGCGCGGCATTCGTCGCAGCGGACGGCGCGCGGATCGAGCGCGACGGCGAGTTCCTGGTCACCGCCCAGGGTGTCGAGGGCAGCCTGATCTATGCGCTCTCGGCGCAGTTGCGCGACTGCATCGAAGCCACGGGCAGCGCCACGCTGCTGATCGACCTCACCCCCGGGCGCGACCTGCGGCACCTGACGAACGATCTGGCGCTGCCACGCGGCCGCGATTCGCTGGCCAACCATCTGCGCCGCCGCGCCGGCATCGACGGCGTCAAGGCGGCGTTGCTGCATGAGTTCGCTGCTGCTGCGGATCTCGCCGATCCGGCGCGACTCGCCGCGCTGATCAAGGCGCTGCCGTTACGCCTGGTCGCGCCGCGTCCCCTCGATGAGGCGATCAGCAGCGCCGGCGGCATCGACTTTGTCGCGCTCGACCAGAACCAGATGCTGCGAACGCTGCCGGGCGTCTTCTGCGCCGGCGAAATGCTCGACTGGGAAGCCCCGACCGGCGGCTATCTGCTGACGGCCTGCTTTGCCAGCGGTCGTGCCGCAGGACGCGGCGCCCTCCGCTGGCTCGCTGCGGGGAACCCCGCCCTCGGGCGATAATGCTGGCGTGCGCCTCTACCTGTCGGTCCACCCCCTGATGTTTCGTATTGCCGTTCTGCTCGCACTGCTTGCCGCCTGGGCGCCACCCACCCTTGCCCAGCCGCGTCCGCCCGAAGGCAGCGAGTTTCAGCTGTTCGTCGAAAACGACATGCTGGCGCGCACCGACCGCTACTACACCAACGGCATCAAATTCGGCGGCGGTGCGCCGTTCGACTTGCTCCAGCTACCGGCCACGGAACTGCTCAAGCAATTGGCGCCGGAGGGCGGCAGCGCAATCCATCTCGGGCTGTTCGTCGGCCAGAACCTGTACACGCCGAAATCGATCAAGATCAGCCAGGCACAGCCGTTCGACCGTCCCTGGGCAGCCTGGCTGTATCTCGGCGGAGTGGCGCAGCGCGCCAAGGAGCATCGCCTCGACACGGTGGAAATCGACCTCGGCCTGGTCGGGCCGTCAGCGCTGGGCAGGGAAGTCCAGACCGGCTGGCACAGGCTGATCGGCGCGCCGCAACCCGCCGGCTGGCAGCACCAGATTCCAAACGAACCGGCCTTTCTGGTCTCTTACCTCGGCAAGAGCAAGCGCGCCCTGGGCAATCTGGCGGGGCTCGATCTGGAACTGATTCCGCATGGCGGCGCCACGCTGGGCACCGTGATGACGCTGGCGCGCGCCGGCGGCCTCCTGCGCCTCGGCCGCCATATGACGGGCTTCGGCCCGGACACCATCGAGCCGGGCGGCGCGATGCTGCAAAACATGCGGCGCGACATCGAGCCGGGGCGCTCGCACGGCATCGAATGGTATTTCTTCGCCGGCCTCGATCACCGGCTCATCGCGCACAACATCTTTCTCGACGGCACGGTGTTGCGCGACAGCCCGAACGTCCGCCGCCGCCCGCACGTCTATGACCTCACCGCCGGCCTCAGCCTGCGCATCGACGCGGTGCGCGTCTCGGTGACGCGGGTACGACGCAGCGAGGAATTCTTCACGGCCGCCAGCAACGGCGGCCGGCAAACCTTCGATTCCGTCAATCTCGGAATCGAGTTCTAGCCGAGCATTGCGCCCGGCGTCGATACCGCCAGCCACGCGCTGTCAAAGCCAGCGCGGGCATGGCGCAATGACGATTCAGCCTTGCTTCTTCATCGGGCAGGTGTTCATGCCGAGCAGCGGGTAGAACGGGCAGAACCCGATCGCACCGGTGGCCAAAGGCACTACGCCAATCCAGGCCCACACCGGCCCACCCACGGCGGCCCAGCCGACCAGTCCGAGACCCGCAGCAATACGCAGTACGCGGTCGATGCCGCCAACATTCAGTTTCATGGTTATCTCCTTTTGGGGTTATGCAACGGTGAGCGCATTACACCATCGCCGCCGGCCGGTGACTGTAACCTAAGTCACAGAGGCGGCGCCGTCTCGCCGGCGCCGACTTTCTGACTCGGTCGGAGCCAGTGAACCGTTCACTCCGGAAAATGCTCACCCAGAACTGGACCACCGGCCAGCATCGAGGCCTGTTTCTGGATATGCCGGGATAGTTGTAGAGGGTATAGTTTCGCCTTGCCAAACCAAATCACCCCGTTGAAATGGTGACCGACGCCGAAGCCGATCCCTTGTGCCGAATCCGCTGAGTCATGAGCATCCTACGACGCTTACAAATGCGGAAATCCAAGGGACGATTGCTGCAATCGATGAACTCGACAAGGTACTGAAATGATGGCACCCATGCGGCGTGAGAACTTGCCGAATGCGTAGCGCCCAAGACATCCTCGCCGAACTCAACGCCGCCGACGAATCCCCTCGCGTTGAAGCCAAGCGCTCGCGCGATATCGGCAAGTCCGTGATCGAGACGGTGGTGGCATTTGCCAACGAGCCGGGACTGGGCGGCGGCCATATCCTGCTCGGCGTCGGCTCCGGTGTGGACGACAAGGGTGATGCCCGTTACTGGCCGGAAGGGCTCTCCGATCCGGACAAGATTCAGAAGGATCTCGCCAGTCAATCCGCAACCATGCTCAATGTCGCGATTCGACCGGAGATGAGCGTCGAACGTATCGATGGCAAGACCATCGTCGTGGTGTTTGTTCCGGAAGCCGATGTCACACAGAAGCCGGTTTATCTCAAGGCAACCGGATTGCCCAGGGGTGCGTTCCGGCGCATTGGCTCTACCGACCAGCGCTGCACGGATGAGGACTTGTGGGTTCTGCGCGGCGCCAGCCAGCCCCAGGTCGGGCCGGATATGGCTATCGTTTCCGATGCCCGGATGGAAGACTTCGATCCGCAGGCCATTGCCGAATACCGGCGCTTGCGAGCCCAGGCGAATCCGCAGGCCGAGGAACTGGGTTACGAAAATCCGGACATGCTGGAAGCGCTGTCCGCGGTGCGCCACGTGGATGGCGCGCTCAAACCGACGCTGGCAGGCATCGTGCTCTTTGGCAAGCCCTTGGCATTGCGCCGCCTGTTCCCGGCCCTGCGCATCGATTACATCCGGGTTATCGGCACCCAATGGGTCGATGATCCCGAACAGCGCTTCCAATCGGTCGATATCCGCAAAGCGTTGATGCTGGCATTGCCGGTGGCCGAAGCCAGCATCGTGGACGAGATGCCCAAGGGTTTTCGATTGCCGGAAGGCGAACTGCAGAGCCGCCAGGAACCGATCCTGTCGCGCAAGGTGATCCGCGAAGCGCTGGCCAACGCGGTGATGCACCGCAGCTACCAGGACCATGGTGCGATTCAGATCATCCGCTACAGCAACCGTATCGAAATCCTCAACCCCGGCTACTCGCTGAAGGACATGGCCAGCCTCGGCACGCCGGGTTCCCGCTTGCGCAACCCGGCGATTGCGGCGGTGCTCCACGAATTGAACTGGGCGGAAACCAAGGGCTCGGGCATTCGCACCATGCGTCGTATGGCCGGGGATGCCGGACTGCCGCTGCCGGAATTCGTTTCCGACCGCCAGAAGAACGAGTTCAAGGTGACGCTGTTCCTGCATCATTTGCTGACGGAAGACGACTACGCCTGGCTCAAGGCGCTGGCCGGTGACACGCTCTCGGGCGACGAAGCCAAGGCCTTGATTTACGCACGGGAAACCGGTGCCATCGACAATACCGCCTGCCGCGATTTTTCAGGGCTGGATACCTTGCAGGCGAGCAGCCTGCTACGGCGCCTGCGCGACCGGGGCCTGCTGGAAAAGCAGGGGGCCGGCAGCCGCACCCACTACACGCTCACATCGCCCGGCGCGCATGTTGAACACGATACCGTGCAGGGCGAGTTGCCGCTCGAAGGTGGTAAGCAAGGGGGCGAAGGTGGTAAGCAGGGCGCCCAAGGTGGTAAGCGCACTTTGCCGGACTTGCCACCCGAACTGACCACCCGCCTGCCCAAGCCCGGCCAGCGCCTGAGTACGGATGCATTGCGGCAGCTCATCCGGGATTTGTGCGGGTGGCAAGCATTGCGGGGCGAAGAGCTTGCCACCTTGCTGCATAAGGACCTGAAATACCTGCGCAACAAACACCTTACCGAGATGATGCAGGGCGGTGAGCTTGCCTTCCTGTTTCCCGAGTCACCCAATCATGCGCTGCAAGCCTATACCTTGCCCGCAAGCAAGGGTGAAGGTAACTGATGGCGATGAGTGCGGGGAAAATTCTCCTGCTGTCGCCGTGCCGGACTCTATCTGCCGGGGACTCCGCTTCGCGGGCCGGCAAGCGCCGACTCTTGCCCTTGGCCGGCTTCGTTGCAGGCGACTCACCAGCCGCCTAAGTCACAGAGGCGACTTCACGCAAGCCGGCGGGATCGAGTACCTCCACCTGCTCGCGGCCGAGCCGAACCAGTCCCTGCTCGGCAAAACCCTTCAACAACCGGCTGACCATTTCGCGCACGCTGCCCAGTTCGTCCGCCAGCTGCTGGTGGGTGGTGTGCAGCATACGCCCCTTGCCCAGCAACAGCGCCGCCAGGCGCTGGTCGAGCTTGCGAAAGGCGACTTCTTCCACCAGTTGCATCAGTTCGGCGATGCGCTCGGAGAACAAGGCGAAGACAAAATCGCGAAAGGCCGGCTCGCCCAGCATCTCGTCGAACAAGGGGCGCGGCAGCAAGGCCAGCGTGGTCTGCCCCTCGCTGACACCGCGCGCGTTGTAGTCGGCGTGGCCAAGCAGGCAGCTGGAACTGATGATGCAACTCTCGCCGGCCAGCACCCGGTACAGCGGCAACTCGCGCCCGCTGGCGCTGAGCTTGACGACGCGGATCGCCCCCGCGAGCACGAAGGGGAAGCCCCGACACGGCTGGTGTTCGTCGAAGACAGTCGTGGCGCCGGGCACCGTCAGCGTCTGCATGGAATCGACGATGCGCTGCAGCAGGCCGGTGGCAAGCTTTCCCAGCACCGGATAGAGCGTCACCAGTTCCGCGGGCTTCATCCCGGTGCAAGTTCCAGCGTGGCCATTACGGGGGCATGGTCGGAGGGCCGTTCCAGCTTGCGTGGCGCCTTGTCGATGACGCAGGCCCGACATGCGGCCGCAAGCGGCCTGGACAACAGGATGTGGTCGATGCGCAGGCCGCGGTTGAGCCGGAATCCCATCTGCCGGTAATCCCACCACGAATAGATCTTCTCCGGCTGCTCGAAAAGACGAAACGCGTCGGCCAGACCGAGGCCGAGCAACTGCCGAAACGCGGCGCGCTCCGGCTCGCTGCACAGGATCTGGTCCTTCCACAACGCCGGATCATGCACGTCGCGGTCTTCCGGCGCGATGTTGTAGTCGCCAAGCAGGGCCAGTTGCGGAAAACGCTGCAACTCCTCGCTCAGGAAGCCCGTCAGGGCTGCCAGCCAGCGCAGCTTGTAGTCGTATTTGTCGGCGCCGACGGCCTGGCCGTTCGGCATGTAGGCACAGACCACGCGCAGGCCATTCACGGTGGCGGCCAAGACGCGCTTTTGCTCGTCGGCGAAGCCTGGAATGTCGCTGCGGACATCCTCCAGCGCGCCGCGCGCCAGTATCGCAACGCCGTTGTAGGTCTTCTGCCCGTTATGCGCGGCGTGATAGCCGGCGGCCTCCAGTTCGGCAAGAGGAAAGGCCTTGTCCTCCATCTTGGTTTCCTGCAGGCAGAGCACATCCGCCTGGTTGGCCGCCAGCCAGTCGAGCACATGCGGCAGGCGCACCTTGAGGGAATTGACGTTCCACGTGGCGATTTTCATGCGCCGATGATACCCGAGCAAGGCCCCCGTCTATAATCAAAAAGGGAAATCCGCCCACGCGACGAAAGCGGAGGTGCATCATGTTCGATTCGCCTATCGACTACTGCCCGGTATGCGGACAGATGGTGCTGCTGGACCAGACCCACGCCGAGTGCGCGCGCGAGCATGACTGCGCCGCAGGCACGCCGTGCCCGCTACAACAATATTTCACGGGCATCGATTTCAGCGTTGAACAGCCAAAGGAGAAACTGCGTGAGCAAGGCTACTGAGCGCCGCAACTTCTGGCGCGCCGTGTTTCATTCGCCGGTGCGCGTGATAACGCCGCAGGGGAATGCGTATGCCCGACTGCTGGACATATCGTTGAAGGGAGCATTGCTGGAAACCGGCAATGCCTGGCAGGGCAAAGCCGGCGAGGAGTGCCAGTTGTGCCTGGAACTGGCGCCGGGCGCGGCGATCACCATGTGGACCCAGGTCATGCATGTCGAAGGACATCATGTCGGCCTGCGCTGCACCAGCATCGATCTCGACAGCATCACCCACCTGCGCCGCCTGGTGGAGTTGAACAGCGGCGACCCGGCGATTCTCGATCGGGAATTCGGCAGCCTGGTGCGCGAAGGCTGAAGCGCCGGGACCAGAGTCGGCGCCGGCGCTACGGCAACTGAAGCGCGGCAGCGTCGCGATCCTATGCCGTCACAGCCATTCCGTTGTGCCGTAACAAGGCATCGGGCTGCGGTTCGCGTCCTCGGAAAGCCTTGAAGGATTCCAGCGCCGGACGCGAACCGCCAACCGACAAAATCTCGCGCCAGAAACGTTCGCCGGTTGCGGCATCGAGTGTGGTGCCTGCAGTCTTGGCGGCTTCTTCGAAGGCCTCGTAGGCGTCGGCGGAAAGCACTTCGGCCCACTTGTAGCTGTAGTAGCCGGCCGCATAGCCGCCGCCGAAAATATGCGAGAAGCTGTGCGGGAAGCGGTTCCACTCGGGCGGTACCAGTACGGCCACTTCGCGACGGACCTCGGCCAGCAATTCCATGAAGCCCTTGCCACTGCCCGGCACCAGCTCGCTATGCAACAGCAGATCGAACAGCCCGAACTCGACTTGGCGCAGGGTCTGCAGGCCGCTCTGAAAATTCTTTGCCGCGATCATTTTGTCATAGAGCGCGCGCGGCAGCGGTGTCCCGCTTTCGGCGTGGGCCGTCATGCCGGCGAGCACGTCCCATTCCCAGCAGAAATTTTCCATGAACTGGCTCGGCAGCTCGACGGCATCCCATTCGACGCCGTGGATGCCCGACACCGGCAACTCGTCCACCTGCGTCAGCAGATGGTGCAGGCCGTGGCCGCATTCGTGGAACAGCGTGATGACGTCGTCGTGGCTGAAGGTGGCGGGCCGCATTTGCGTACCCTCGCCGACCGGTGCCGGGAAATTGCAGTTGAGGTAGGCCACCGGCGTCTGCACGCCGCCGGCGATACGACGGCGGGTGATCGCCTCGTCCATCCATGCCCCGCCGCGCTTGGTTTCGCGCGCATATAGGTCCAGGTAGAACTGGCCGATCAGCTTGCCGGCGCGCTCGATGCGGAAGAAGCGCACGGCAGGATGCCACGCCGGCGCCGCGTCGGGTGCGAGCTTGACTGCGAACAGGGCTTCGATGACGCGGAACAGGCCGGCCAGTACCTTGTGCTCCGGGAAATATTGCTTCACTTCATCGTCGGAGAAGCTGTACCGCTGCTGCTTGAGCTTTTCCGAGGCCCAGGCGAGATCCCAGCTTTCGAGCGTATCCATGCCGAGTTCCTGCCTGGCGAATTCCCTCAGTTGGTCGACGTCGCGCCGGGCAAATGGACGCGCCTTGGCCGCCATGTCGCGTTGGAAGGCAGCCACCTGAGCCGGCGTATCGGCCATCTTGGTCGCCAGCGACACCTCGGCAAAATTGGCGTAGCCGAGCATTTTGGCTTCTTCGTTGCGCAAGGCGAGCAAACGCTCGATCAACGGGCCGTTGTCCCATTCCTGCGGGCCGAATTCGGAAGCGCGCGTGACATAGGCGCGATACATGCGCGCGCGCAGATCGCGGTTGTCGCAGAACTGCAGCACGGGAATGTAGGACGGCGCATGCAGGGTGAACTTCCAGCCTGGCTTGCCATCTTTCTCCGCGGCGGCGCGCGCCGCCGACTTGGCATCCTCGGGCAGACCGGCCAGGCCGGCTTCGTCCGCGACCCATTCGGCGTGGGCATTGGTCGCATCGAGCACGTTCTCGGAAAACTTCGCGCCCAGCGCCGACAACTCTTCCTGGATTTCCTTGAAACGCGGCTTCCGGTCTTCGGGCAGCTCCGCACCGGACAAGCGAAAATCGCGCAACTCGTTGTCGATGATGCGGCGCCGGGCGGAAGACAACGTGGGGAACTCGGCCCCGGCGGCAAGTGCCTTGTACTTGGCGAACAGCGCAAGGTTCTGCCCCAGGTCGGCATAGAAGCTGGAAACCTCGGGCAGCATCGCGTTGTAGGCCTCGCGCCAGGGCGGTACATCATTGACCGAATGCAGGTGGCCGACGATGCCCCAGGCCCGCGACAGCCTTTCCCCGGCGTCGAGCATCGGCTGCACGAAAGCATCCCAGGTCGCGGCAGTTTCGGGCGCAATCAGGTGATCGATCAGGGCGCGGTTTTCGTCCAGCAGTTGACGGATGGCCGGGGTGACGTGTTCGGGCTGAACGGCGTCAAAGCGCGGCAGCCCGCTGAAATCGAGCAAGGGGTTCATAGTGTCCAAGATTGGGGCGATGAAGAAGGCTGCAATGCCTCGTCGTTTACTCGACGAGATCTTTATAGGCGTGGAAACTGGCGTGTCCGAGCCAGGGCATGACGACGATCAGCCCGAGCAGCGCGGTGGCAAAGCCGAGAGCGGTCAGCAACATGATGAGAAAGGCCCAGAAAGCCAGCGGCAGCGGGTTCTCGGCGACGGCATTGATGCTGGTCCCCAGCGCGCAGATAAGGTCGCAGCGGCGGTCGACCAGCATCGGCATGGAAACCACGCTGAGGGTGAATACCAGCGCCGCCAGGACGCCGCCCACGCAGATGTAGGTGAAGAACATGAAGAAGTGTTGCGGGTTGATCAGCACTTCGATCATCATCGCCAGCGGCGACAGCGTGGCGCCCTTGTAGAACAAGACCACGATCAGCGCAGAAATCCCCTGCCACAATGTGCCGGCGAGAATCGACAGCAATCCGAAGCCGACCAGGCCGGACGGGTTGCGCTTCCACGCCAGCATGGATTCGACCAGCGGCGCCGGCTCCTTGGCGAGATAGCGGCGCGAGAGTTCGTAGAGACCGGCGGCCAGCATCGGCGCCACCAGCAGAAAGCCGGTAATCGCCGCGGCGAAGAGATACGGGAGATTCGCGGTGACGCCGAGTATCACGGCGCCGGCGACGGCGATGGCGAGGCCATAGAACAGGCTCGCCGGGGGCTGTCGCCAAAGATCCTGCCAGCCCAACCCTAGCCACCGCAAAGGCGCAGCGAAGTCTATCTGTCGTACCTTGGGAAAGGTCGGCGCTGGCGGCACGGCGACGGAATCGTTCATCGGACCAGTCGCGGAGGTCAGATCGTCCGCGCGCCGGTCAGGCGGGTCAGCGCCTCCAGATAGTTGGCGGCGGTCTTGTCGATGATGTCCTGCGGCAGCTTCGGCCCCGGCGCCTGCTTGTTCCAGTCCAGGGTTTCCAGATAGTCGCGGACGAATTGCTTGTCGAAACTGGGCGGGCTGATGCCCACCTTGTAACGGTCCGCCGGCCAGAAACGCGACGAATCGGGCGTCAGTACTTCGTCGATCAAATACAGCCGGCCTTCCGCATCCTGGCCGAACTCGAACTTGGTGTCGGCGATGATGATGCCAACCACGCGCGCATAGGCAGCCGCCTCGCGATACAGGCGGAGCGTGGTATCCCTGACCGTCTTCGCCAGATCGGCGCCGATCAGCTTCTCGACGGCGGCGAAGTCGATGTTCTCGTCATGGTCGCCCATCTCGGCCTTGGTCGCCGGAGTGAATATCGGCGTCGGCAACTGCTGGGCCATCTGCAGACCAGGGGGCAGCGCAATGCCGCATACGGCGCCCGTGGTCTGGTAGTCCTTCCAGCCCGATCCGATCAGGTAGCCGCGCGCCACGGCCTCGATCGGCAAGGGCTTGAGGCGCTTCACCACCAGGGCGCGGTCGCGCACCTGGGCTCTCTCCTCCTCACCCGCCACCACGGTTTCGGGATCGA
This sequence comes from Rhodocyclales bacterium RIFCSPLOWO2_02_FULL_63_24, assembly GCA_001828935.1. Lineage (GTDB taxonomy): Bacteria > Pseudomonadota > Gammaproteobacteria > Burkholderiales > Rhodocyclaceae > Sulfuritalea. Next base: position 16,176 of record MHZX01000092.1, on the reverse strand, counting down.
TGCCGGTCAACTGGTTGGGGACCACGTGCGCCAGCTTGCCGAACCAGAAATTGGCCATGGCCGTGAGCACCGCACCCTTGCCTGGAATCGGGTCGGGGAGGATCACATCGAAAGCCGACAGGCGATCCGTGGTGACGATCAGCAGCCTGTCCTCGCCCACGGCGTAGATATCGCGCACCTTGCCGCGACCGAGCAGCGGCAGGCTCCTGATGGTGGATTCGAACAGCGGAGTGGTGGCAATAGGCATGGAAGTGCTCTGGACAGGGAGTTTATTCGCGCACGTAGGCCTTGCCGAGCTTCTCGTCGGCATCCTCGCGATAGGGGTAGCGCACGTGACCGTAGCGGATCACCAGCACCGAAACAGTCAGCAGAAAAATTGCCGCGGCGACCGCCAGCATGCGCCATTCGGTCATTTCCTTGAGATCCAGGATCAGGTAGCGCGCCAGCGCCACCATGCCGATGTACAGCGGGAAACGCACCGGCAATTGTCCCGACTTGAAATACTGGCCGATCATCGCCAGCACTTCGAGGAAGAGGAACATCAGCAGCAGATCCGCCAGGGCCACCCGATGCGACTCGATCATCAGCATCGCCTCCTGGTACATGGCGACGGTGGTGGCGAAGGCAATCACCAGCAGGCCGGCGTACTCGACAATGTCGAGACCGCTGCTGAAAAACCTGCGCAGTCGATCGAAGGTGTGGGACTGGATATCCATGCCGAAAAGGAAAGGCCGCCCGAAAAGGGCGGCCCGTTAATTTACCTTAAAAACCGATCATTTGACGACTGCGTTCAGCTCGCCCTTCTTGTAGCGCTCGGCCATCTTTTCCAGCGAAACCGGCTTGATCTTGCTCGCCTGTCCGGCGCAACCGAAGGCCTGGTAGCGGGCCATGCAGATTTCCTTCATGGCCTTGCGCGCGGCCGCCAGATACTTGCGCGGATCGAAGTCCTTGGTGTTCTCCGCCAGATACTTGCGGATCGCGCCGGTCGAGGCCATGCGCAGATCGGTGTCGATGTTGACCTTGCGTACGCCATGCTTGATGCCCTCGACGATCTCTTCGACCGGCACGCCATAGGTTTCGCCCATGGTGCCGCCGTACTGGTTGATGGTCTTGAGCCAGTCCTGCGGCACCGATGAAGAGCCGTGCATCACCAGGTGGGTATTCGGGATGCGGGCGTGGATTTCCTTGATGCGGTCGATGCGCAGCACCGCGCCGGTGGGCGGCCGGGTGAACTTGTAGGCGCCGTGCGAGGTGCCGATGGCAATCGCCAGCGCATCGACCCCGGTGGCCTTGACGAATTCGGCGGCTTCGTTCGGATCGGTCAGCAACTGGTCGTGCGACAGCGCGCCTTCGGCGCCGTGGCCGTCTTCCTTCTCGCCCATGCCGGTCTCCAGCGAGCCCAGGCAACCCAGTTCGCCTTCCACCGAGACGCCGATGGCGTGGGCGATGTCGACCACATGCTTGCTGACGCGGGCGTTGTATTCGAAACTGGCCGGGGTCTTGGCGTCTTCCTGCAGCGAACCGTCCATCATCACGCTGGAGAAGCCCGAGCGCATCGACTGGATGCAGATCGCCGGACTGGCGCCGTGATCCTGGTGCATCACGATGGGAATATCCGGATGGGTCTCGATCGCGGCTTCGATCAAGTGGCGCAGATAGGGCTCGCCGGCATATTTGCGGGCGCCGGCCGAGCCTTGCATGATCACCGGGCTATTGGTTTCCGCGGCGGCCTCCATGATGGCCTGGATCTGTTCCAGGTTATTGACGTTGAACGCCGGCAGGCCATAGCCGTTTTCGGCAGCGTGGTCGAGCAATTGACGCATGGATACGAGAGGCATGACAATCTCCTTGGTTTTATCGGGGCGCGGATTTGGGCGGGCGATGTTCGCCGACCTTGACAAGTTTCATGGTGTTGGTGCCACCCGCCTGGCCGATCGGCTCACCGATGGTGAGCACGATCAGGTCGCCGTTCTCGACGGCGCCGGCGGCGATCAGGATTTCCTCGGCCTGCCACAGCAGCTGATCGCGATCCGTGGCGATATATTCGGTCAGCAGCGGATAGACGTCGCGGTAAATGCTGACGCGGTAGCGGGTGCGGATGCGCGGCGTCAGCGCGTAGATGGGCACACCGGAATTCAAGCGGCTCATCCACAGCGTGGTCGAACCCGACTCGGTCAGCGTGGCGATGGCCTTCACCTTGAGGTGGAAGGCGGTGAAGATCGCCGCCATCGAGATCGACTGGTCGATGCGGGTAAACACCTGATCGAGGAAGTGCGTGTCGAGTTCGACGGTCTGCGATTTCTCCGCCGCGACACAGACCCGCACCATCGCCTCCACGGCCTGTACCGGATAGGCTCCGGAGGCGGTCTCGGCCGACAGCATGACGGCGTCGGTGCCGTCGAGCACGGCATTGGCGACGTCGGATACTTCGGCGCGGGTCGGCACCGGACTGGTGATCATCGACTCCATCATCTGCGTCGCAGTGATGGCAAAGCGGTTATGCTCGCGGGCCAGGCGGATCATGCGCTTTTGCAGGGCCGGCACCGCCGCGTCGCCGACTTCGACCGCCAGGTCGCCGCGCGCCACCATGATGCCGTCGGTGGCGTGCAGGATGTCTTCCAGATTCTCCACGGCCTCGACCCGCTCGATCTTGGCGATCACCAGCGCATCGGAGCCGGCATCGCGCAGCAGCTGGCGCGCCTGGCGCATGTCGGCGCCCGACTTGGGGAAAGACACGGCGACGTAATCGACATTGAGTGCCGCAGCGGTCTTGATGTCGGCCATGTCCTTCGGCGTCAGCGCCGGCGCGGAAAGTCCGCCGCCCTGCTTGTTGATGCCCTTGTTGTTGGACAGTTCGCCGTCATGCCGATTGCGGCAGTGAATCTCGCTGCCCTCGATGCGCTCGACGTCGAATACCGTACGGCCGTCGTCGAGCAACAGCACGTCGCCGGCGACGACATCCTCGATCAGCTCCGGATAATCGAGACCGACCCGTACCTCGTCGCCCAAGGTGCACGCTGCATCGAGTATGAAGCTCTGCCCCGCCTTGATCGTCACCGGCCCGGCGGCGAACTTGCCGATGCGGATCTTCGGCCCCTGCAGGTCGGCCATCACGCCCACGGTACGCCCCGCCTTGTGGGCGGCCTCGCGCAGTATGTCCATGCGCTTCTTGTGGTCGTCCGCCGTGCCGTGCGAAAAATTCAGTCGCACCACGTCGATCCCTGCCGCCACCAGCTCGGCGAGCATTTCCGGACTACTGGATGCCGGCCCCAGAGTGGCGACGATCTTGGTCGAACGCTTCATGGACATGGCGTGGTGATTTAACGTGAAGCAACTCGTTCGGAGCGACGGGTGATAGTCGAGCGAAGCGAGCCGATCAGTAGCCCCCCGTGAGGGGGGATGGGGGGGCGGGCGTTCAATTCGCCTTTCGCGTGTTTCATCATCGGCGGGTGATTCTCATTGTCATCCGCGTTAGCCTCAGGAGGTGGCGCGCTGTTCCAGGATTTCGACGGCAGGCAGACTCTTGCCTTCGAGGAATTCGAGGAAGGCGCCGCCCGCGGTCGAGATGTAGGACACCTTGTCGTAGATGTCGTATTTCTGGATGGCGGCAATGGTGTCGCCGCCGCCGGCCAGGGTGAAGGCCTTGGTATTGGCGATGGCCAAGGCGACCGTCTTGGTCCCGGCGCCGAACTGGTCGAACTCGAATACGCCGACCGGGCCGTTCCACACCACGGTGCCCGCCTTCATGATGATGTCGGCGAGTTGCTGGGCTGACTGGGGGCCAATGTCGAAAATCATGTCGTCGTCGGCCACCGCGCCGGCATCCTTGAGCACGGCAGGCTCGGCGGCGTCGAACTTCTTGCCGCAGACCACATCGACGGCGATCGGGATGGTGGCGCCGCGCGCCGTCATCTTCTGCATCAGCGCCTGGGCAGTCGGCACCAGGTCATCCTCGCACAGCGACTTGCCGACGTTCTTGCCGGTGGCCTTGAGGAAGGTGTTGGCGATGCCGCCGCCAACCACCAACTGGTCGACCTTGTCGGACAGCGACTCGAGCACGGTCAGTTTGGTGGACACCTTGGAGCCGCCGACGATGGCGACCATCGGCCGCGCCGGAGTGGCGAGCGCCTTGGTCAGCGCATCGAGTTCCTCGGTCAGCAGGATGCCGGCGCAGGCGACCGGCGCGTACTTGGCGACGCCGTGGGTCGAGGCCTCGGCGCGGTGGGCGGTGCCGAAGGCGTCCATGACGAATATGTCGCACAGTGCGGCGTACTTCCTGGCGGTTTCCTCGACGTTCTTTTTCTCGCCCTTGTTGATGCGGCAGTTCTCCAGCAGCACCACCTCGCCGTCGGCGACCGTGAAGCCGCCATCCACCCAGTCGCGAATCACGCGCACCGGGCGGCCGAGCTTGGCTGCCATCACATCGGCCACGGGCTGGAGCGAGTTCTCGGCCGAGAACTCGCCTTCCGTGGGACGGCCGAGGTGGGACGTAACCATGACCTTGGCGCCGGCTTTCACGGCGTGCTCGATGGTCGGCATCGAGGCGGTAATGCGGGCGTCGGAAGTGACCTTGCCATCCTTGACCGGAACATTGAGGTCGGCACGAATGAATATGCGCTTGCCCTTGAGGTCGAGGTCGGTCATGCGAATGAACTTGGACATCTGCTGTCTCCGGAATGCTCTCAGTGATAGTTTGAAAAATTGACCACTGAAGCGCTGCGCCCCATAACGGCGCGCAGCGCTTGGATGGTGAATCTTTACTCGGTCGGCCGATTACTTGGCGACGTGCTTGACGAAACGCAGCATGTTGCAGGTGTAGCCATACTCGTTGTCGTACCACGAGACGACCTTGACGAAGGTGCTGTCGAGCGCGATGCCGGCTTCGGCATCGAAGATCGAGGGCATCGAGCAGCCACGGAAATCGGTGGCAACGACCTTCTCTTCGGTGTAGCCGAGCACGCCCTTCATGGCGCCCTGCGAGGCGGCCTTCATCGCCGCGCAGATGTCCTTGTAGGAGGCTTCCTTGCTCAGTTCGACGGTCAGGTCCACCACCGAGACATCGGAGGTCGGGACACGGAAGGCCATGCCGGTCAGCTTCTTGTTGAGCTCAGGAATCACCACGCCGACAGCCTTGGCGGCGCCGGTGGAAGACGGGATGATGTTTTCGAGAATGCCGCGGCCGCCGCGCCAGTCCTTGTTCGACGGCCCGTCGACGGTCTTCTGCGTCGCCGTGGCGGCGTGCACCGTGGTCATCAGACCGCGCTTGATGCCCCAGTTGTCATTCAGCACCTTGGCCACCGGGGCCAGGCAGTTGGTGGTGCAGGAAGCCGCGGAGACGATCTTCTCGCCGGCATACTTGGCGTGATTGACGCCGTACACGAACATCGGCGTGTCATCCTTGGAAGGCGCGGACTGGACCACCTTCTTGGCGCCGGCAGCGATGTGCTTCTCGCAGCTTTCCTTGGTCAGGAACAGGCCGGTGGACTCGATCACCAGGTCGGCGCCGATTTCGTTCCACTTCAGCTCGGCCGGGTCCTTGACCGCGGTCAGGCGAATCTTCTTGCCATTGACGATCAGGTTGCTGCCGTCGACGACGATGTCGCCCTTGAAGTTGCCATGCACCGAATCGTACTTCAGCATGTAGGCCAGGTAGTCGGGCTCCAGCAGGTCGTTGATGCCGACGATCTCGATGTCCGAGAACTCGGCTTCCTTGGCGACGGCGCGGAAAACCATGCGGCCGATGCGACCGAAACCGTTGATGCCAACTTTGATAGCCATTTGGGTACTCTCCTGGTAGTGATTAGATAAATTGCTCGACCGTCTTCACGAGGTTTGCCACCGTGAAGCCGAATTCCTTGAACAGCGTTCCCGCCGGAGCGGACTCGCCGAAACGGTTGAGACCGATGACCGTGCCCTGACCGCCGTCGGTGGCGCCGACATACTTGTGCCAGCCGTCGGTGACGCCGGCCTCGATGGCGACCCGGGGCACGCCCTTGAGCAGCACGGAGTCGCGGTAGGCGGCATCCTGGCGGTCGAAGGCGTTGGTGCAGGGCATCGACACCACGCGCACCGGAATCTCGGCCTCCATCGCCGCCTGCGCCTTGAGCGCAATGTCCACCTCGGAGCCGGTGGCGATGATGATGGCCTTGGGCTTGCCGTTCTTGGCCTCGGAAATGACGTAGCCGCCGCGCGCGATGTTGGCGATCGTCGCCGCGTCGCGCGGGACGAAGGGCAGGTTCTGGCGCGACAGGCACAGGGAACTCGGGCCGGTCAGCTTTTCCACGGCGGCGGTCCAGGCCACCATGGTTTCCACCGTGTCGCAGGGACGCCAGACATCCATGTTGGGGATCATGCGCAAGGTCGCCGTCTGCTCCACCGGCTGGTGGGTCGGGCCGTCTTCGCCGAGGCCGATCGAATCGTGGGTGAATACGTAGATCACGCGCTGCTTCATCAGCGCCGACATGCGCAAGGCGTTGCGGGCATATTCGGAGAACATCAGGAAGGTGCCGCCGAAAGGCAGGATGCCGCCGTGCAGCGCCATGCCGTTCATGATGTGCGACATGCCGAACTCGCGCACGCCATACGAGATGTAGTTGCCGGGCGTCTTGCCGGACACGGCCTTGCAGCCCGTCCAGTTGGTCAGGTTGGAGCCGGTCAGGTCGGCCGAACCGCCGACGAACTCGGGCAGGGCCGGCGCCAATGCATTGATGGCGATCTGCGAGGCCTTGCGCGTGGCGACAGTCTCGGCCTTGGCGTTGGCGCCTTCGATCGCCTTCCTGGCATGCTCGGCCCAATTGGCCGGAAGCTGCTTCGCCATGCGCCGCTTGAACTCGGCGGCCTCGGCCGGGAAGGCCTTGGCGTAGCTTTCGAACTTCCGGTTCCAGTCGCTCTCCCACTTGGCGCCCTTCTCCCTGGCATCCCATTCGGCATAGACATCCTGCGGAATTTCGAATGGCGCATGCGTCCAGCCGAGATGCGCGCGGGCGGCGGCGATTTCGGCATCGCCCAGCGGTGCGCCATGCACATCGTGGCTGCCCTGCTTGTTCGGCGCACCCATGCCGATCACCGTCTTGCAGCAGATCAGCGTCGGCCGCGTGGTGTCTTCCTTGGCCTCGCGAATCGCCACATCGATGGCAGCCGGATTGTGGCCATCGACATTGCGGATCACCTGCCAGCCGTAGGCGTGAAAACGCTCCGGCGTGTTGTCGGTAAACCAGCCTTCGACATGGCCGTCGATGGAAATGCCGTTGTCGTCCCAGAACGCGGTCAGCTTGCCCAGCCCCCAGGTACCCGCCAGCGAACAGGCCTCATGGGAAATGCCCTCCATCAGGCAACCGTCGCCGAGGAAGACGTAGGTGCGGTGATCGACGATCTCGTGGCCGGGGCGGTTGAACTCGTCGGCCAGCAGCTTTTCGGCCATGGCCATGCCGACGGCGTTGGTGATGCCCTGGCCGAGCGGGCCGGTGGTGGTCTCGACGCCCGGCGTGTAGCCGTACTCGGGATGACCCGGGGTCTTGCTGTGCAACTGGCGGAACTGCTTCAACTGGTCGATCGGCAGGTCGTAGCCGGTCAGGTGCAGCAGGGCATAGATCAGCATCGAGCCGTGACCGTTGGACAGGACGAAACGGTCGCGGTCGGCCCATTGCGGGTTGGTCGGATTGTGGCGCAGGTGCCTGTTCCACAGCACCTCGGCGATTTCCGCCATGCCCATGGGGGCGCCCGGGTGCCCGGAATTGGCCTTCTGCACCGCGTCCATGGCGAGGGCGCGGATTGCGTTGGAGAGTTTGGAACCTGCAACTGCGGAGGTGGACGGCGAAGTTGTCATGGCGGCATCGAGAAGTTGGTGGACGGGATGAGTTTCGTCCGGGTAGCCCGGTATTATCGGCGAAACCGGGCGGATCGCGCTAGCTTGAAAGGCAGGTGCCTGATTTGCGGTCGTTCAGACCCGCTTGCGGTTTTCCATCATGCGCAAAATCAGGGGTGTGAAGATCAGTTGCATAGCCAGCTCCATCTTGCCGCCCGGCACCACGATGATGTTGGGCCGCGACATGAAGGAGCCCGCCACCATCGACAGCAGGTAGGGAAAGTCGATCCCCTTCGGATTGGCGAAACGGATCACGACGAAGCTCTCGTCGGGCGTCGGGATATCGCGGGCGATGAAGGGATTCGAGGTATCGACGGTGGGCACCCGCTGAAAATTGATGTGGGTGCGCGAAAACTGCGGCGTGATGTAGTTCACGTAGTCCGGCATGCGGCGCAGCACGGTATCCACCACGGCCTCGGTCGAGTAACCGCGGGCGGTCTTGTCGCGCAGCAGCTTCTGGATCCATTCGAGATTGATGATCGGCACCACGCCCACCAGCAGATCGGCGTGCTGCGCGACATTGATCTGGTCGGTCACCGCCGCGCCATGCAGGCCTTCGTAGAACATCAGGTCGGTGCCGCCGGGAATCTCTTCCCAGGGCGTGAATTCGCCCGCCTGCTGGCCATAGGGTGCCGCCTCGTCGGCATTGTGCAGGTACTTGCGCACCTTGCCCTGACCGGTCTCGCCATAGGTCTTGAACAAGCCCGCCAGCTCCTCCAGCAGGTTGGCTTCCGGACCGAAATGACTGAAATGATTGTTGCCCTGCAGCCGCGCCTCCTCCATCGCCACCTTCATGGCCTTGCGGTCGTAGCGATGAAAGGAATCGCCCTCGACGATGGCGGCCTTGAGTTTTTCACGGCGAAACACCAGGTCGAAGGACTTGGTGACCGTAGACGTGCCGGCGCCTGAAGATCCGGTAATGGCAACGATGGGGTGCTTGACCGACATGGAAGTCTCCTGGGTTTACTGGGTCCGGAACAGCGAGCGCGTGGCGAACAGGGGCGAATTGAAGGTATCCGGCTCCTTGCCGCTGGCGTACTCGGCGTGATAGCTGGAAACGCGCTCGACTTCGTTCTTCGAGCCGAAGATGAACGGCACGCGCTGGTGCAGGTCCTGCGGACGCATTTCCATCACCCGCTCGCGGCCGGTGGTTGCCGCCCCGCCGGCCTGCTCGATCAGGAAGGAGATCGGATTGGCCTCGTACATCAGGCGCAGGCGACCGGACCGGGTCGGGTCCTTGCTGTCCTTGGGGTACATGAAAATGCCACCGCGCGTCAGGATGCGGAAGGTCTCGGCCACCAGCGAGGCGACCCAGCGCATGTTGAAGTCCTTGGCCCGCGGCCCCGTCTTGCCGGCCAGGCACTCCTCGACGTAGCGCTTCACCGGCGGTTCCCAAAAACGCTCGTTGGAGGCATTGATCGCGAACTCGTGGGCGTCGGCCGGGATGCGCATCCGCGGATGAGTGAGGATGAAGGCGCCGATATCGCGATCGAGCGTGAAGCCGTCCACGCCATCGCCGGTGGTCAGCACCAGCATGGTCGACGGCCCGTACAGCGCGAGGCCGGCGCAGACCTGTTCAGTGCCGGGCTGCAGGAAATCTTCGAGACTGGCGGCATGGCCCGGATTGGGCGCGCGCAGGATCGAGAAAATCGTGCCCACGGTCAGGTTGACGTCGATGTTCGAGCTGCCGTCGAGCGGATCGAACAGCAGCAGATACTTGCCGCGCCGGCAATGCTCGGGAATCGCATAGACGCCGTCCATTTCCTCGGAAGCCATGCCCGAGAGGTGGCCGGTCCACTCGTTCTCCTGCAACATGACCTCGTTGCTGATGACGTCGAGCTTCTTCTGCACCTCGCCCTGGACGTTGACCGCGGAGTCGTCGGCGCCGGCATTGCCCAGCACCCCGACCAGGGCGCCCTTGTTCACCTGGTTGGAGATGATCTTGATTGCCGTCGCCAGCGAGTTGAGCAGCCCGGAAAACTCGCCCGAGGCGCCCGGATGCTTGTGTTCTTCCTCGATGGTGTAACGCGTCAGTGTCTTGCGCCCTTCAAGCATGCTGGCTTCCTCCATGGATCCCTGCGGCGGCGGCGGTTGCTGCGGCAAACCCCGTCCCCGCCTGGGGCAGCGGGACCAATCCGGCTGTTACGCCTGGGGTTCGCGACGCGTAAAACCGAGCTGGGCCTTGTTCGATGCAGAGAATGTAACCGCCTCGAAGCATAAGCACCATTCACTTTTTCTTATTCAGTAAATAAGCTGATTGTTAAGTCGCCCGGAGTGGCGCGGCCGGCGCCCGGCGTGCCCGGCACCGTATCGCCAGCGCCGACTCCCGGCGCGCAAATCCGAAGGGGCGCCCACCCGGCGCGGAGGGCCTGACGCCGTCAGGAACAGGCCGAGGGCAACCATTCAGTCTCATTCCACAATGCGGTCGTTCGCGGCCACGCCGTGACATCTTCCCCAAGGGCGCAGCACCCGCCACGCCCTTGGAAATAGTCGCCAGAAATGATTTGTAGTAGTCTTTTGCAATGAGCGAATTTGAAGGCCGATTTGCTGTCCTGCGACAGTCAGCCGATACCGGCGCGGTGGCTGCGATCGAGCGCCTTATCCGCGACGCGCCAGACGCCGACTTGAGCCGGGTCAACGTTCTGGATTTCGCGCGGACCCACAATATCGACGAAGAGCGCACCATCGCTGCATTTCTTCACGCGGCTCGACTCGGACTCTTCGAACTTTCCTGGAACGTGCTCTGTCCGGGCTGCGGCGGGGTACTTGATTCGAACACAACCCTGAAGACCGTTGACCAGAAAGCGTACGCCTGTGCGCTCTGCGCAGCTGGTTACGAACCCTCGCTCGACGAAATGGTCGAGGTGGCATTCACGGTCAGTCCGAGCGTGCGCCGGATTGCCGCACACGATCCTGAAACGCTTACCATGTGGCAATACATGCGCCAGATGTTCTGGAGCTCGGGTCTCGAACTGCCTGAAGGCGACGCATTCGACAAACTTCTGCAAGAGATGATCATCGAATCGGTAGAACTGCCGGCAGGCGAGAAGGCGCACCTGTCGCTACAGCTTCCGCCCCATTTCATCATCGTCTTCGATCCCGTGACGCACTCGGCGCATTTTTTGGATGTAAAGGGTGAACCGACGCGCGATCGCCAGAGCCTTTCGGTTGTTTTCAACAAGATGCATGCTCCTACTGGAACCGTGGAGATGCGTCCCGGTCCGCTTCGACTCACCCTGGAGAACCGTACCGACGTCCGGGTGCTGCCGGCTCTTTATATTGCCGGTGACGCGCTCCACCACATGCTGGGCAAACGCAAGCGCTTTCTTACGGCCAAGCGCCTGCTGACCAACCAGACTTTCCGCGATATTTACCGCACCGATACGCTGGACATTGATCAACGCCTAAAAATCACCAGCCTCACGTTTATGTTTACCGATCTCAAGGGATCGACGGAACTTTACGAGCGCGTTGGCGATCTCGTTGCCTATGACATGGTTAAGGCGCACTTTCGGGTGTTAAGCGAAGTGGTGGCTGCCGAAGCCGGCGCGGTGGTAAAGACCATCGGCGACGCAGTCATGGCGACATTTCCTACTCCGGAGCGCGCGCTGGCGGCGGCGTTACGCATACGCGAAGCGATGCACACGCTCAACGCCGAAAGCAAACACGAGTATCTGCTGCTCAAGATCGGACTGCATGAAGGTCCCTGCTTGGCGGTCACGCTAAACGACCGTTTGGATTACTTTGGGCAGTCCGTAAACATCGCCGCGCGCGTGCAGGGTCTTTCGGAATCTAGTTCTATTTTTGCGACTGCGCCGGTGGTCGAACACAGTGGCTCGGCGCGCCTGCTTGATGCCGCGGGTCTCAAGGCGGTGGCCCAACGCCATCATCTGCGCGGCGTCGCAAACGAATTGACGGTTTACGAAATTCCCTGAAGTAAAGCGCCCTCGCCGAGATAGGCAACAAACCGATTTTTGCAAGGGCGACCGGCGCCCCGCAATCGCTGCAAAGCGGCCGCCCAATCGAGAAAGCATGCCGCCTCTCAGGCGGTAAGGCTGGCGTACAGCAGCGGCAGGCACTCCGGCAGTTGCTCGGGCCGGTCGAGCACGCGCCAGTGCCGACCGAAGATTCCACTCACATAGTCGTCGGCGTTCTTGTCCAGGCTCAGGCAGAAGCAGGTCACGCCCTTGGTCGCGAGTTCCTCGACCGCCTTCCTGGCGTCGGCACGCAGGTAGTCACCGTCGTCGACGTCGATGTCGGCGGGTTCGCCGTCGGTCAGCAGCAGCAGGATTTTCTTGTCGGCCTGGCGCGCCGCCAGGTAGTGGCCGGCGTGGCGCAGGGCGGCGCCCATGCGCGTGGACCAGCCGGCCTCCATCGCCGCCAGGCGCGCCTTGACCGTGTCGTCCCAGCGCTCGGAAAAGCCCTTGATGTGGTGGTAGCGCACTTCGTGGCGGGTGTCGGAGTGAAAGCCGGCGATGGCATACGGATCGCCCAGGCAGTCGATGGCCCAGGCCAGCAGCGACACGGCTTCCTGGCTGAGCTGGAGAATGGTCTGCTGGCTGCCGGCGACCTGCTCCTTGAGCGATTCCGAAAGATCGAGCAGGAGCAGGACGGTGATGTCGCGACCGTCGCTGCGGTGGCTCATGTTGATGCGCGGATCGGGCGTGGCGCCGCTCTTGAGGTCGATCAGCGAGCGGATCGCAACGTCGAGGTCGAGTTCGCTGCCCTCTTCCTGGAAGCGGATGCGCTGCTTGTCCTGCGGCTTGAGCAGGTCGAGCAGCCGCTTGAGGCGCTTGGCCAGGGCGGCGTGCTTGTGCAGCAGCCGGTCGATGAGCTGGGGATCGCCGCTCGGATGCAGGGCTTCGTAGAGACTGACCCAGTCGGGCCGGTAGCTCTGGCTCTGGTAGTCCCATTCCGGGTAGTGGCGCGGCGGCAGGCCCTGCTGCGGCGCGGCCGGCTCCAGTTTGCGCTCCTGGTCGAAGGCCGCTTCCTCGTCGCCCTCCTCGATGAATTTCCAGAGCTGGCGATTGTCGTCGCGATAGTCGACCACGGTGTCGGCAAAATGGATTTTGGCCAGTTGATCGCTCTGGCGGCGCGTCCGGGCGACATAGGCCAGCGCCAGTTCGGCGATTTCGGCCGTGCCCGATTCGCCCGCGCCGAGCAGTTGCTGGAAGCGCCGCACGAAATCCAGCAGCACCGGATCGTCATAGCCATGATCGGGATCGAGCAAGGCGCGCGACAGCATCGCCAGGCGATGGCGCAGGCAGGACGTGGTTTCGGGATCACAGGCCGCGGCGACGGGTTTCGGATGCAGCGCGAGAAAGCTGCGGGCGAGGCCAGGATATTCGCGGCCCAGCAGCGTGTCGATGCGGCAGTCCTCGAAGAATTCCACCGCCATGCGCTGGAAGGGGCTCCAGTTGTCGGCGATCTGCGGCGTGCTCCAGCGGCGGTGGCCGACCATGTGGGCCAGCACGGCGCGGTAGCGGTCGAGGCCGCTGACCCGTCCGCCGGGACGGTCGGCGGCGTCGAACACGTCGGGCACGCGCAGGCCCAGCTTGTCGTAGTAGGGCAGCGGCTGGCGCAATTCGCCATTCGTCAATTGGGCGGTGGAGTAAGGCACCAGCACCTCGCTGTCGCGCCACAGCGCGCGCAGGTAGAGTTCGAGCCGGCGTTCGACGTCGGCGAACAGGGTGCCGTGGCGCTCGCGCTGCAGCACCGCGCGGCTGTCGGCTGACTTGAGACTGAAGTAGTCGGCCTGCCGCTGTGGGTGCCTGGCGTAGTTGCGGATGCCGTAGTCGACCCAGTTCTTGAGCCCCGCCATGGCCAGCAGTTGGGTGAGGAAGGGCGCCTGGGCGAAAAACTCCGGCAGGCCGGGGCTGGGAAAGGTGCTGTGGTGGCCGTGGATCGAGCCCGTGGTGCGCACCATCAAATCCTGCGCGATGTCGAGGTAGAACTGCAACTGCGCGGGTGACTGCAGGCGCCGGGCGACGGCGGCCAGGGTCTGCAGCAGGGGTGCGATGGCATTGCCGTTGGGCGACTTCTGCAACGCACGGACCAGGCCCATCACTGCTGGCAGGACCTCGCCGCCAACCGCGCCGGCGACGCTCGGCCATTCTTCAAGGAAGGCCAGCATCGGCTCGGGCCCGCGGCCGAGCTTGCCGAGGAAACGCGCGGCGTCGAGGTAGGCCGCCATCTGCGCGCTGGAGAAGGTGCTCAGCGCCTCATACACGCATTCCTCGAAGACGTCGGCCACCTGCGCGAAGCCGCAATCGACCTGAAGCCAATAGGCCTGCACTTGCGGGTGCGTCATGGCGCGGCCGCGGGCGTCGGTCACCGGGCGGAATCCGGTTGTCATGGACTGGGGCGCCGTGTCGCCAACGCCGACTCTCTATGGGCGCTCAGGCAAAGGTGGCATCGATGGCGTGATCGAGGGTGGCGCGGATATCGGCGTCATCGGTGATCGGCCGCGCCATGGCCATGCGACAGGCATCCGTAGGCTGCACGCCGCCCTGGATCAGCGTCGCGGCATACACCACGAGGCGGGTCGAGACGCCCTCGTCGAGGCCGTGACCCTTGAGGTTGCGCGCGATCTGGGCGACCTTCACCAGTTTCGCCGCGACGGGTTCGGCGAGCCCGGTTTCGCGGGCGACGATGCGCGCCTCCAGCGCCGCCTCGGGGTAGTCGAAATCGAAGGCGGTAAAGCGCTGCTTGGTCGATTGCTTGAGATCCTTCATCAGGCTCTGGTAGCCCGGATTGTAGGAAATCACCAGCTGGAAGTCGGGATGCGCCGCGATCAGTTCGCCCTTCTTGTCCAGCGGCAGCACGCGGCGATGGTCGGTCAGCGGATGGATCACCACGGTGGTGTCCTGGCGCGCCTCGACGATCTCGTCCAGATAGCAGATGGCGCCGATGCGCGCCGCGGTGGTGAGCGGGCCGTCGAGCCAGCGCGTGCCGTTGGCTTCGAGCAGGTAGCGGCCGACCAGGTCGGAGGCGGTCATGTCCTCGTTGCAGGCCACGGTGATCAGCGGCTTGTCCAGCTTCCAGGCCATGTACTCGACGAAACGCGACTTGCCGCAGCCGGTCGGGCCTTTCAGCATCACCGGCAGGCGGGCGCGATAGGCCGCCTCGTAGAGCGCTACTTCCTTGCCCTGCACCTGGTAGAAGGGTTCTTTGTTGATTCGGTATTGATTGGTGCTGATCGCATGCGACGCACTCATTTCGCTTTCCTTTTTCGGGACGAGCCCTTGGCTTTGTTTCGTGGCGATGCAGCCGGGAATTCGGCAGCGGGTGCTCTCGGTACTCTTGCCAGCGATTGGTAGATGCTTCGTGCGGCGTTACCGACTTCCGGATTGACGTCGCTCAGCTTGGCCTCACCGTGGAGATAGGCATCGAAAGCGGTGCGCAGCGGCCAGTAGCGATCTGCAAGTCCCGACTCATCCAGCCAGTCCAGAAGTTTCTCGCCGTAATTCTTTTTCGCTGCCAGGCGCAGGATGCGCAGGATTCCGTCGAAATTGGAGGAATGGAACTCCTGGTTTTCGTTTTCCAGGCCAATCTGCAAAGCGGCAGTGGCTTCTCCGAAATTGTCGCGCGTCAGCGCCGCATAGGCCCGCAGGGTAGCGGCGCCCTGGGATGGGAGTTTGCCTATGGCCAGTTGGAAATAGTGTTCGGTCTCGTCGTCACTGCCGCTGCCGAGCAACAGATAAGCGAGATTGGCGACGACCCGAATGTTATCCGGATCGAGTTCCAGACATTGGCGATAAGCCTGTATTGCCTCGGCTGTTCTCTCGAAGTGATCTTCCAGCAAATCGCCGAGGTTGCTCCTGTAATAGCCGTATTTCGTATCGAGTTGAATTGCCTGGCGGTAGGCAGCCTCAGCCTCCTCATAGCGATTCAGACGATGTTGCAGCAGGTTGCCGAGGCCATTCCATGGCTGAGCGAATTTCGGATCAAGCTTGATTGCCTGGCGGTAGGCAGCTTCAGCCTCCTCATAGCGATCTAATTGAGTTTGCAGCAGGTTGGCGAGGCCATTCCATGGGAAGGCGTCTTTCGCGTCGAGTTGAATCGCCCGGCGATAGGTAGCTTCGGCTTCTTCGTAGCGCTTCAGATCGTAGTGCAACAGGATGCCAAGGCAGGCCCACGGAGCGGTGTATTTCGGGTCGAGTTGAATCGCCCGGCGATAGTCGGCTTCCGCTTCCTCATACCGATCCAATTCGAAATGCAGCAAAAAGCCCATGCCAAACCACTCGCTCGCGGTATTGGGCACAGGTAGTTCCTGCGGATCGAGGATGTCTTCGAGACGTTTGCCTTGCTGG
>MHZX01000091.1 GCA_001828935.1 Rhodocyclales bacterium RIFCSPLOWO2_02_FULL_63_24 | reverse complement strand
AGCGCATTGACCGAGGTGTCGGTCTTGGCGGCAATGATTTTGGCGCGCTTGAGCAGATCGCGATCAACCGCGCCGGTGAAATTGACGGTGGTTGCCATTTCTTGACTCCATGGGATTAACACATAAATAAGTGTATCACACCAATATGTGTTACCGGACCCGCACCGGGGGCGATGCGGTGTTTGGTATCGGTGTCGAGCATTATTTCAACCTAAAAACCTCATCACAGAGACACAGAGACACAGAGGCACAGAGAAAGACGATGCCACCAGCGCCGACCTTCAGCACGAGGCGAAGCGACCTTTGAAGCCGACAACCTGCCGCCGAATGAGTCAACCTGTATCCGATTTCGGATCGAATCCAGGAGTCGGCGCCGACGATACGGCGATGGGATTCATCGCTTGCGCGTAAGATGTCGCCCTTTTCCGCAATTGCCGGCTTTCGCCAGGCGCGGAACCTAGTCGAGAATTCCCCATGTCCGATGCTCTCCTGCCCCTGCTTGCCGCCGCGCTCGATGCGCGCGCCGAACTCCTGCCGCGCCTGCACGCCGAGCAGACCGACGCCTACCGCTTATTCCACGGCAGTGTCGAGGGCCATCCCGGCCTGACCGTCGACCGTTATGGCGATCTGCTGCTGGTGCAGTGTTTTCACAGCCCGCTGACGGCGGAAACGCTGGCGGCCCTGGAAGCCTTTTACGCGGCCCGGATGCCCGGCCTGACGCCGGTCTACAACGATCGCAGCCAGGCCAATTCGCGCATCGGCAATCCGCTGCCGCCGGATCGGCTCGAAGCCGCCATGCTGCCGCGCGAGATGCATGAAATGGGCGTCAGCTACCGCATCGCGGGGCGTCATGCCGGCCAGGACCCGTGGCTGTTCCTCGACCTGCGCGCGGCGCGGCGGCGGGTGATGCGCGAAGTGCCGGGCAAGTCGCTGCTGAATCTGTTCGCCTACACCTGCGGCGTCGGCATTGCCGCCGCCAAGGCGGGCGCGCGCTTTGTCGTCAATGTCGATTTCGCGGAATCCAGTCTCCAGGTCGGCAAGGAGAATGCGCGCCTCAACGAGCTGCCGGTGCGCCCGCGCTTTGTCTTGAGCGACGCCTTCGCCGCCATGCGCCAGTACGCCGGCATCGGCCAGGCCGAACGGGTGCGCGGCAAGCGCATGCCGCCCTTTCCCAAACTGGAAGCGCAGACCTTCGACCTGGTCTTTCTCGATCCGCCGCGCTATGCCAAAAGCCCCTTCGGCGTGGTCGACCTGGTCAATGACTACGCCTCGGTGTTCAAGCCGGCCTTGCTCTGCACCAGCGCGGGCGGCACGCTGATCTGCACCAACAATGTGGCCGAGGTGCAGCGCGATGCCTGGCTCGATCAGTTGCAGCGCAGCGCGGCCAAGGCCGGGCTGCCGATCCGCGACATGGAGTGGATCGCGCCCGAGGCCGACTTTCCGAGTTCGGACGGCCAGCCGCCGCTCAAGATCGCCCTGCTGCGGGTCTGAATATAAGGAGCGACGCAATGCACATGAAATCGGGCGCTGCCCACCATCCGGTCGAACACGTGGCGACGGCATTCGATGTCACCGAAGAGGATTTCGACGCGGCGGTGGTGGCCCGTTCGCAGCAGACCCCGGTGCTGGTCGATATCGGTGCCGACTGGTGCGCGCCCTGTCGCGTGCTGGAGCCGCTGCTCGACAGGCTGGTGCGCGGTTACAACGGCGCCTTCCTGCTGGCCAAGGTCGATGCCGACGAGAACATGCGCATCGCCGGAAGGCACAAGGTGCGCGGCTTTCCGACCGTGATCGCCTACAGCCGCGGCGTCGAGATCGACCGCTTCCACAGCGCCCAAAGCGAGGGTTTCCTGCGCAAGTTTATCGACGGCGTGATCGAACGCCACGCGGCGGGCGACTAACGCGGCAGCGTGGATCAATATTCGCCGATCACCTTGTCCAGCGCGGGTTTGATCTTGGCGCGATCGGCCGTGCTCAACATGCCCACGGCTTGCCTGAGCCGGGCGGCGTCGATGGCGAAGATTTCGTCGGTAGACAGCACGAAGAGTCCCTGACCCGGAACGTCGACCAAAGGCGCCATGATTTCAACCGGGTGGGCGTCGGCGCGCAAGGGAATCACCAAGGTGGCACCGGTCCGGCTGGTAATGTGGTCGTTCTGGACGGCGACCAGATAGGGAATCTCGACCTTCCTGGCACCGGGATTGAGGTAGATGTGGAATTGCGCCAACTCAGGTCCGCTCGAACTCGGCGCCGGCCAGCCCGGTGGCAGCAATGTCGCGGCCATGGGCAGCCAGCGCCTCGGCGTTACGCTCGGCCCAGGCACGGTTTTCCAGTTCGTCGAGCAGCCGGGCAAACAACTGCTCGGCCTGCGCGGAAAAGTTGACCTGTTGCTTGTAGGGTTCGAGACGATCGAGCAGATCCTGATTGATCGACAGTGAAAGGCGGCCCTTTCTGGCTACGGGGTCATAAAGGGTTTGCATTCGAGCGTCTCCTGCGATGGGGTAATACGCATAATCGTACGCATTTATTTGGGTAGATGTCAATGAAGCGACTCCCTCGATTCGCGCACAACTCGGTCACGGGCGAATAAACACGGGCTTTTTGGGCCGAACTCTGGGATAATGCGCGGTTCTCCGGCCGCTTTACGCATTTCCGGCCCGCCTTTCCCTCGAAATTCCCTGCTCCACGCAGGTACGCCATGACCACCTCCCCAGACCTTAATGCCGCCGGGTTCGATTCCCTCGGGCTTGCCCAGCCATTGCTCCAGGCGCTTGCCGACGTCGGCTACGAAACCCCCTCCCCGATCCAGGCCGCCTGCATCCCTGTGCTGCTGGCCGGCCACGACCTGCTCGGCGAAGCCCAGACCGGCACCGGCAAGACCGCGGCCTTCGCCCTGCCGCTGCTGCAGAAGATCGACCTCAAGCGCGCGGTGCCGCAAGCCCTGATCCTGACGCCGACGCGCGAACTGGCGATCCAGGTCGCGGAAGCCTTGCAGAAATACGCCCACCACATGCCCGGCTTCCACGTGCTGCCGATCTATGGCGGCCAGAGCATGGTGGTGCAGTTGCGCGCACTCTCGCGCGGCACCCACGTCATCGTCGGCACCCCCGGCCGCGTCATGGACCACCTGGAGCGCAAGAGCCTGGTGCTCAACAATCTGCAAATGCTGGTGCTCGACGAAGCCGACGAGATGCTGCGCATGGGCTTCATCGACGACGTCAAGTGGATCCTTGAACACACGCCGGCCGAGCGCCAGACCGCGTTGTTCTCGGCCACCATGCCGGATGTGATCCGCCGCGTGGCGCGCGAGCACCTGCGCGAGCCGCAGGAAATCAAGATTCGTTCGGCCACCTCCACCGTGGTCACCACCAGCCAGTCCTACTGCCAGACGCACGGCGGGCAGAAGCTCGAAGCGCTGACGCGCATCCTCGAAGTGGAGGACGACTTCGATGCCGCCATCGTTTTCGTCCGCACCAAGACCGCCACTGTCGAAATCGCCGACAAGCTGGAGGCGCGCGGCTATTCCGTCGCGGCGCTCAACGGCGACCTGACCCAGGGCCTGCGCGAGCAGGTAATCGAGCGGCTCAAGGCCGGCACCATCGACATCGTGGTCGCCACCGACGTCGCCGCGCGCGGCCTCGACGTGGCGCGCGTCAGCCACGTCATCAACTACGACGTGCCCTACGACACCGAGGCCTACGTGCACCGCATCGGCCGCACCGGCCGGGCGGGGCGCACCGGGCGCGCCATCCTGTTCCTGGCACCGCGCGAGATGTACATGCTCAAACTCATCGAGCGCGCCACCAAGCAGAAGATCACCGCGCTGACCATGCCGACGCCGGGCGAGGTGGCCAACCGCCGCGTCGCGCAGTTCACGCAGCAGATCGTCGACATCATCAAGACCGAGAAGCTGGATTTCTTCTTCGACGTGGTGCGCCGCATGGAAGGCGAACAGGACATCGCCGCCCGCGAGATCGCCGCCGCGCTGGCCTGGCTGGCGACGCGCGAGCGCCCGCTGCAGATGCCGGGCGCCAACGACCATGCGCCGCGCGAGGTCGCCGTAGCGCCAGCGCCGACTTTCGAGCGCAAGGAGCGCAAACCAGCCGGAGCCAAGCCGGCCGAGGACTTCTCCGCCGCCGAGCCGCGCCGCGAGCGCCCGGTCAAGGAAGGCCGTAGCGACACGCCGGTCAAGCAGCGCAGCTTCACGCCGGGCGCACTGGCGCGCTATCGCATCGAGATCGGCCGCAACCAGGGCGTACTGCCCAAGGAAATCGTCGGCGCCATCGCCAACGAAGCCGGCATCGCCGGCAAGGACATCGGCCAGATCAACCTGTTCGACGACTACAGTTCGGTGGAACTGCCGGCCAACCTGCCGGCGGACCTGATGGACGTGCTGCGCCGCATCCGCGTCCGCCAGTTCGCGCTCAAGACGCGCGTCATGGAGCCGGGCGAGTTCGTCGATACGCGCCCGCCGCGCCGCGCGCCGCCCGCCCGCGACGGCAAGAAGCCGGACTGGAAAAAGCCTGCCGGCGCCAAGCCGGAATGGAAGAAGCGGGAACGCTAAACTTCGGCGAGAGGAGTCCTCATGGCCATCTACAGCCTCGGCGAGCGCCATCCCGTCCTCGGGCGCGATGCCTGGGTCGCCCCCAATGCAACCATCATCGGCGACGTGCGTCTCGGCGACAATGCCAGCATCTGGTGGAATGCCGTCCTGCGCGGCGACAACGACACCATCAGCATCGGCGCCAACAGCAACATCCAGGACGGCTCGGTGCTGCACGTCGATGCCGGCGTGCCGCTCAGCGTGGGCGCCAACGTCACCATCGGCCACCTGGTGATGCTGCATGGCTGCACCATCGGCGAGGGTTCGCTGATCGGTATCAAGTCGGTGATTCTCAACCAGGCGGTGATCGGCCGCCATTGCATCATCGGCGCCAACTCGCTGATCCCCGAGGGCAAGGTGATACCCGAGCGTTCGCTGGTGATGGGTTCGCCGGGAAAAGTGGTGCGCCAGCTGAGCGACGAGGAAGTCGCGCGCCTGCAATTGGCCGCGCAGGGCTACGTGGCGAATGCCTTGCGCTACCGAACTGCGCTGAAACAGGAAAACTGAGTCAGGGCGGAGTTACTGCGGGCTTCGCCGCGGGCGCCGACGAGGGCGCCAGCAGCATCTTCTGCGGCACCTGGACGAAGATCTCGCCGTCCTTGATCATGCCCAGTTCGTAACGGGCACGCTCTTCGATGGCCTCGAAACCCGACTTCAGGTCACGCACTTCGGCATCAAGACCGGCATTGCGCTGTTCCAGCTTCTGATTGACCTCGCGCTGCGCCTGCAACTGGCGCTCATAGTCCCAGACGCGGAGCCAGCCGCCCTTGCCCAGCCACAATGGATACTGCAGCAGGGCGATCAGGGCGACCAGCACCAGCGTCGGCCAATTCATCGCGGCGCGGGCGGTGCAGCCTACTTCCGGATGTTGTAGAAGGCGTCGAGACCGGGGTAGGTCACCGTGTCGCCGAGATCTTCCTCGATGCGCAGCAACTGGTTGTACTTGGCGATGCGATCCGAGCGCGACAGCGAACCGGTCTTGATCTGCCCCGCGTTGAGGCCGACCGCGATGTCGGCAATGGTCGAGTCTTCGGTCTCGCCCGAGCGATGCGAGATCACCGCGGTGTAGCCGGCGCGCTTGGCCATTTCGACGGCGGCGAAGGTTTCGGTCAGGGTGCCGATCTGGTTGATCTTTACCAGGATCGAATTGGCGATGCCTTGCGCAATGCCCTGCTTGAGAATCGCCGGATTAGTGACGAAAATATCGTCGCCGACGATCTGCACTTTCTTGCCCAGCCGGTCCGTCAGAAGTTTCCAGCCCGGCCAGTCGCCTTCGGCCATGCCGTCCTCGATGCTGATGATCGGGTAGCGATCGGCCAGCGTCGCCAGGTAGTCGGTGAACGCCTCCGAGCTCAGTTCCAGCTTCTCCGAAGCGAGCACATAGCGGCCGTCGCGGAAGAACTCCGACGCCGCGCAGTCGAGGCCCAGCATCACGTCCTGGCCCGGCGTGTAGCCGGCGGCTTCGATCGCGCTGAGGATCAGTTCGATGGCTTCGTCGTTGCCCGAAACATTCGGCGCAAAGCCACCTTCGTCGCCGACCGTGGTCGGATAGCCCTTCTTGTCCACCAGTTTCTTGAGGTGATGGAATACCTCGGCGCCGCAACGCAGGGCCTCGCGGAAACTGCCTGCGCCAACCGGCAGGATCATGAATTCCTGGATGTCGAGGTTGTTGTTGGCATGGGCGCCGCCGTTGATGACGTTCATCATCGGCACCGGCATCTGCATCCGTCCCGAGCCGCCGAAATAACGGTAGAGCGGCAGGCCGGCCTCTTCGGCGGCTGCCTTGGCCACCGCCATCGACACCGCGAGTATCGCGTTGGCGCCCAGGCGCGACTTGTTTTCGGTACCGTCGAGATCGATCAGGGCCGTGTCGATGAAGGCCTGTTCCTCGGCATCGAGCCCGATGATGGCTTCGGAAATCTCGGTATTGACGTTTTCCACGGCCTGTACCACGCCCTTGCCCAGATAGCGGCCAGCGTCGCCGTCGCGCAGCTCGATGGCTTCGCGCGAACCGGTGGAAGCGCCGGACGGCACGGCGGCGCGCCCCATGACACCTGATTCGAGCAGGACATCGGCTTCGACGGTGGGATTGCCGCGCGAGTCAAGAATCTCGCGGGCGACGACATCAACGATTGCACTCATGATTGTTTCCTCGTGTTTGATTCTGCAAAAAAGCAATTGATCCGCAGATTTCGCCGATTAACGCAGATGGATCAGGGCGCTGCTTGGTCGGCTCGTACCACCTTACGCGTGAGCGGTGGGTACCGGCAACTCTGCTGTTTTATCTGCGAAATCTGCGTCATCTGCGGATCGACTTAGGTCTTTCGGTTGATTCAATAGCCTTCGACCAGCAGCATGTCGAAGTCCGATACACCGGCTCGCGCGGCGCGTGCAGCAAGGTATTCCGGCGAATCGTAAAACTTTCTGGCGATTTCCATGCTGGGAAACTCGACCACCACCACGCGCTGCGGCTGCCAACTGCCTTCCAGCGTCTCATAGGGCGCACCGCGCACCAGGAAGCGGCCGCCGTAGGCATCGACGGCGATCTGCGACAGACGGCGGTATTCCGCCATGCGCTGCGGATCGCTGGAGCGCGCATCCACCACGAGATAGGCAGGTTTTGTCATGTCGTCATTCCCTTGCGCTTGACCAGCGCGTCGAGTTCCATCAGTTGTTCGAGCAGCGCCGCCATCTCGCCCAGCGGCCAGGCGTTGGGTCCGTCCGACAGCGCCTTGGCAGGATCGGGGTGCGTTTCCATGAACAGGCCCGAGACGCCGACCGCCACCGCCGCCCGCGCCAGCAGCGGCACGAATTCGCGCTGCCCGCCGCTGCGGTCGCCCTGCCCGCCCGGCAACTGCACCGAGTGCGTGGCGTCGAACACCACCGGGCAGCCGGTTTCGCGCATGATCGCGAGGCTGCGCATGTCGGACACCAGATTGTTGTAGCCGAACGAGGCGCCGCGCTCGCAGACCATGATGTTGTCCGCACCGGCGTTGGCTTCCCTGGCTTTCAGCACCACCTGCTGCATGTCGCCCGGCGCCATGAACTGCCCCTTCTTGATGTTCACCGGCTTGCCCGACGCGGCGCAAGCCTGGATGAAGTCTGTCTGGCGACAGAGAAAGGCCGGCGTCTGCAATACATCGACTACCGCCGCCACCGCCGCCACTTCATGTTCCGCATGCACATCGGTGAGGACCGGCACGCCGATCTGCTGTTTCACTTCGGCCAGGATATCCAGTCCCTGCTCCATGCCGAGGCCACGAAAGGACTTGCCGGAGCTGCGATTCGCCTTGTCGTAGGACGACTTGTAGATGAAGGGAACGCCCAGCGACGCGCAAATTTCCTTCAGCGTACCTGCCGTGTCCAGCGCCATCTGCCGCGACTCGATGACACAGGGGCCGGCAATCAGGAACAGCGTCCGATCGAGTCCGACCTCAAAGCCGCACAGCTTCATTGCTTCGCCTTCCGGTTCTCCAGTGCCGCCTTGACGTAGGCGATGAACAGCGGGTGGCCGTTGCGCGGATTCGAGGTGAATTCGGGGTGGAACTGGCAGCCGACGAACCAGGGATGCTGGCTTTCCGGCAACTCGACCATTTCGCACAGCGCCTTGCCCTCGGCCGAGGTGCCCGAGACGCGCAATCCGGCCTGTTCCAACCGCGGCAGATAGGCGTTGTTGACCTCGTAGCGATGACGATGGCGTTCGGTGATCACATCGCTGCCGTACACCTTGCGCACCAGCGAACCCTCGGCCAGCTTGCACTTCTGCCCGCCCAGGCGCATGGTGCCGCCGAGGTCGGAATTCGCGTCGCGGGTCTCAATGCGGCCTTCGCGATCCAGCCATTCGGTGATCAGCGCAATCACCGGATGCGGCGTTTCGGCATCGAACTCGGTGCTGTGGGCGCCGGCCAGCCCCGTCACATCCCGGGCGTACTCGATCACGGCGAGCTGCATGCCGAGACAGATGCCGAGGTAAGGCACCTTGTTTTCCCGCGCGTAACGGATCGCGGCAATCTTGCCCTCGGTGCCGCGCCGGCCGAAGCCGCCGGGAACCAGGATCGCATCCATCGCGGCGAGGACGCCGCAGCCATGCTTTTCGATGTCCTCGGAATCGATGTACTGGATGTTCACCTTGCTGCGGCAATGGATGCCGGCATGCACCAGAGACTCGGTGAGCGACTTGTAGGACTCGGTCAGATCGACGTACTTGCCGACAAACGCGATGTCGATCTCGTGCTGCGGATGCTCCAGTGCATCCACCAGTTTCTTCCACACCGACAGGTCGGCCGCACGGGCAAGGATGCCCAGCTTGTGGCAGACGATCTCGTCCAGCATCTGGTCATGCAGCATGGCCGGGATCTTATAAATGCTATCAGCATCGAGCGCGGAAATCACCGCCTCGGTCTGGACATTGGTGAACAAGGCGATCTTGCGCTTTTCCTCGGCCGGAATCTCGCGGTCGGCGCGGCACAGCAGGATGTCGGGCTGGATGCCGATCTCGCGCAGTTCCTTGACCGAATGCTGGGTCGGCTTGGTCTTCAGCTCGCCGGCGGTGGGGATCCAGGGCACCAGCGTCAGGTGGATGTAGCAGGCGTTGTTGCGACCCTCCTGGATGCCCATCTGGCGGATGGCTTCGAGGAAAGGCAGCGACTCGATGTCGCCGACAGTGCCGCCGACTTCGACGATCGCCACGTCGGCGCCTTCGGCACCGCGCTTGATGAAAATCTTGATCTCGTCGGTGATGTGCGGAATGACCTGGACAGTCTTGCCGAGGTACTCGCCGCGCCGCTCCTTCTTGATCACCGACTCGTAGATCTGTCCGGTGGTGAAGTTGTTGCGCTTGCCCATCTTGGCGCTGGTGAAGCGTTCGTAGTGGCCGAGGTCGAGATCGGTCTCGGCGCCATCCTCGGTGACGAACACCTCGCCGTGCTGAAACGGCGACATGGTGCCGGGATCTACGTTGATATAGGGGTCGAGCTTGAGGTGGGTAACCTTGATGCCGCGGGATTCGAGGATTGCCCCCAAACTGGCGGCGGCGATGCCCTTGCCCAGACTGGACACGACACCGCCCGTAACGAAAACGTATTTGGCCATGGAAATGCAGGTGCGGGAAATTTCAATGATAGCGGAAAATTCCCGCCGGGTAGAAGCCCCGCGCCAGATGGGCCTTTCGGCGCGGTAGCCGGCGCAATCTCAGCGCCGACTGCTGACCTTGTCGACGCCGCCGCGACGACTCAGGCGGTCGACCAACTGCCCCAGGTTTCCCAGCGACATGAGATGGGCATAAACCAGCGGCAGGGTTCCGTTGACGAACAGTTCATGCACCGCATCGCGCTCCAGATCGCGCAACTTGCCCTCGTCCACCACGTGCAAGCCGTTAAGGCGAAACTGGCTGCCGTCCTTGAGCTGGGCCACCGAATCCGCCTGGCGCAGGAGGCCAAGGTCCTGCAAGCGGCGCCCCAAGAGCTCGGTCGCGGTGGCGGCCTGATGGAACTCGGTGAGAAACTTCATCGCGTGTTCGAGTTGCGCAGCCGGCTTGCCTTCGACAAACAGGGCCTCGCCTTCCTTGGTGTCGAAGCACTGCGAGGCTTCGTCGATGCAGACCAGCAACTCCCCCTCCGCGCCCTTGCCGGGAACGAAGGGATAGCGCCGCACGAAAGCCGGCACATAGCGGGCGTCCCACTTGCCCGCCCGGTCCACAAAGAGGTTTTCACTGTCGCGCAGGCCGAGCAAGGCTGCCGGGATGTGACCGGCATCGGTGCGGATGAAGACGATCGGGTATTCGCGCGCGCAGTCGAAGAACTCGCTGGCCAGCAGCGGCACCGAATTGGTCCGGGCAGCATAGGCGAAGCTGGCCGGAGGGCGAACCTTCAGCTTGGCATGGACTTTGTCGTTGAGCGCAACGACCCGCTCGTAGAAAATCATTTCGGACATGGCAGCAGTACGGAAATGGAAAATATCGAGGCTATCACATCGCCTCTCGCCGGGTATTTTGCGCTTCCGGCAACGCTTAAGCCGGAGTGCGCAGCGCGTATAATTCCATGTTTTCGCCCCCAAGCAGGAACAGTCATGGAAGCCGAACGCATCAACGCCGTCGCCAACCGTATCGCCGACCTTTCCGGTCGTGGCGAGCAACTGCGGAGGTATCTTTGACTACGACGGAAAAGCGGAAAAACTCGCCGAACTGAACCAGGTCCTCGAAGACCCGAAACTCTGGGACGACGCCGAGCGCGCCCAGACCCTGGGCCGCGAGAAGAAAACGCTGGAGGCCGTGGTCGGCACGCTGTCCGGCGTCAGTAGTGGCCTTGCCGAAGCCCGCGAACTGTTCGAGCTCGCGCGGGACGAAGACGACGAAGAGACGATGGCGGCCGTCGAAAGCGATCTCGACGCAACTGAAAAACTGGTTGCCGACCTCGAATTCCGCCGCATGTTCAACAATCCGGCCGACCCCAACAACTGCTTCATCGACATCCAGGCCGGCGCCGGCGGTACCGAAGCCTGCGACTGGGCCTCGATGCTGCTGCGCCAATATTTGAAGTACTGCGAGCGCAAGGGCTTCAAGACCGAACTGCTGGAACAGACCGACGGCGACGTAGCCGGCATCCGCAGCGCCTCGATCAAGGTCGAGGGCGACTATGCCTACGGCTTCCTGCGCACCGAAACCGGCGTGCACCGACTGGTGCGCAAATCGCCCTTCGATTCCTCGGGCGGCCGTCATACCAGCTTCGCCAGCCTCTACGTGTATCCCGAGATCGACGACTCGATCGAGGTCGAGATAAATCCCGCCGACCTGCGCACCGATACCTTCCGTGCCTCCGGCGCCGGCGGTCAGCACATCAACAAGACCGACTCGGCGATCCGCATCACCCACGTCCCGACCGGCATCGTCGTGCAATGCCAGAGCGACCGCTCGCAGCACCGCAACCGCGCCGAGGCGATGGCCATGCTGAAGTCGCGGCTCTACGAACTCGAACTGCGCAAGCGCCAGGCTGAGGCCGACAAGCTCGAAGCCGGCAAGACCGATGTCGGCTGGGGCCACCAGATCCGCAGCTACGTGCTGGACAATTCGCGCATCAAGGATTTGCGCACCAACGTCGAGATTTCCGCCACGCAGAAGGTGCTCGACGGCGATCTCGATGCCTTCATCGAAGCCAGCCTGAAGCAGGGCGTATAGAAGCTCTTCCTCGACCCGCGATGATTGCCGACACTGAGCATCCAGAAACCACCGACCTCGACGCCCTGTTGCGCATGGGCGTGCATGAAGCGCTTGCCGGCACCGACTTCAAGAATGCCTTCGAAAGCTTTCTTGCCGAAATGCCGCGACAAGTCCCGGGCTTTGCCGCCCGCATGCCGGCCGGGGCCGAACGGTCGATCGGCTTGGCGCTGTTTCGCGAGATATGGAACCACACGCCGCGGCCCGACCTGGGCTGGAAGCGGCTGATCCTGCCGAAGCCCGAGCGCAACGCGCCCTGCCCCTGTGGCTCCGGCAGGAAATACAAGCAGTGCTGCGCGCAGTCGGAAGGGACCTCGCCCTTCCCCGGTAGCGGATTCACCGTCCTGTGCTATGTCCTCGAAACCGTGCCCGTAGCGGACTTCGGAAATTTGCCGTTCCGGCAACTCGATCCCGAGGAAGTGGCGCATGTGGCATCCGAGTGGCAAGCCGATGACCGCATCGAGCCCGCCACGCTTCTGCTCGAAGCGCTGCTGGCGCCCGACAACAAGCTGGACTCACGCCACGAACACGGCTTCGACACATTGTGCGACCTCTATCTCGATGCCGGGCGCGCCGATGAACGGCTGGCCTTGGTCGAGCGCTTCATGCGGACGCAGGACAAGCAGCTGCGCGCCGTCGCCTGGCAGCGCCGGGCGACGCTGCACGCCGACAGCGGCGAGCACGCGCCAGCCTGGGACGTGTTCAAGGAAGCGCAGCGGCTCGACCCGGACAATCCTTCGCTCGCCCATCTCGAACTTGTCCTCCTGGCCAACCAGGACCGCTACGACGAAGCCCGGACGCGGGCCGCCTTCTGGGCCAAGCGGCTGGTCAAGCTCGGCTACGCTGGCGAACCTATCGTCGACATGATGGAGGACGTGGCGCGCGACCCGGAGGTGCTGCGCGCGATGCTTGCCGAGCACGTCGAAGATTGGGACGCCGAAGCCACGCCGGAAGACCTCGACGTACTCGAAAGCATGATCGAAAACCTGCCGGCGCCGTCCTGCCAGTACCGACTTTCACCGCAGGACACCGCCGCCGGCCCGCTGCAAGCATTGCCTGGACTCGCCGCCGTCGAGCAGGATTGGGACGATATGTACTGGGGCGATGCCGAGGAGCGCAATCCCTGGAGCGACGCCCGCTGGCTGGGCTGGCTGGGCAGCCATCCGCTCGCGTGGCAGAGCTTCGCGGTGATCGAAGACTTGGTCGGCATCCTGGGAGACAGTCTGTTTCCCGAAGACGCCGAGGACCGTCTCGACCGGATGGAAGACAGCCTGTTCGACCATGCCCTGACCCTGCTGCGCCGAGTGCTGGCCGACAACCGGGCGGAAGGGCTCATGCTGGAGTGGGGCTGGAGTGAGAACCGGCCCGCGCTGCGGCTGTTGATGCAAAAGATCGATATGGCGCGCTACTCGCAAGAGGAACTGCCCTTGCTCGAATGGCTGGTGCTCACGCTCAATCCCGACGACAACGGCGGCCAGCGCGAACGCCTGGTGCATGCCTATTGCGAAGCCGGACGCCCCGCCGATGCCCTGGCGGTCTGCGACCGCTTTCCGGGCGACGATCTGGCCGGCATCCTGTATGGCCGCGTGCTGGCGATGTACCTGCTCGATCGGCGCGGCGACGCGGTGACGGCACTCGCCCATGCTGCGAAACGCCTGCCCAAGGTGCTCAAGACCTTGGTTGCCGCACGCCCCAAAACGCCCCCGCTCACGCCAGGAATGCTCACGCACGGCGGCGACGACCAAGCCTGGCGCTATCGCGTGGCGAGTCGCGAAACCTGGATGAAGTGCCAGGCGCTGGACTGGCTCCAGGAAACCGCCGGCCGCAAGCCCTGAAGCAAGGCCTTCGGGACGACGAAGCGCAGTTCGAGAATGCTGAAGTCGCGGCAAGCCTGCGATCATAAAGCTCGAAATGTGTCACAATACCGGCCGTTGTGACACAAGCAGGCTTCACGATGAAAACCATCACTATCCGCGAGGCACGCGAGGGGCTTTCCCACCCGGACCAGCTTTTCGCCGACGACGACGAAGTCATCGTCACCCGTCGCGGCGAGCCGGTGGCGCGCATCCTGCCGATTGCGCCGCGTCCGCATTTTCGCGATCTGCGCGGCTTCCTCGAAAACCAGCCGATGCAGGCCATCCCCAGCGAAGCCCTGCTCGCCGAAGACCGGGAAGACCGGGCTTGAGCGCCTACATCGACACCAGCGCGCTGGCCAAGTGCTACGTGCGCGAGCCCCAGTCGCTACGTGTGCTGGAATGGGCCGACGGCCAGGGAACGCCGGTCACCGCTGCGCTGACCCTGGTCGAGTTCCGCTGCCTGCTGGGACGCCGCCGACGCGGCGGGCAGATCGACAGCCGGCTCGAACAGCGCGCGTTGGCCGAGTTTGACAGCCATGTGCGTAGCGGCGCCTGGAGAATCCACCCCATGCCCTTTGGCGACTACGCGTCCGCCCGCGACCTGATCGACATCCTGCCGGACGTGCCCCTGCGCGCGCTGGACGCGATGCACCTGGCCGCCGCGCGCAGTTGCGGCGCGACCCACTTCGCTACCGCCGACAAGATCCAGGCCGATGCCGCCGAGGCGCTCGGCCTTGCCGTTCAACGTTTCTTCTAAAGACCATCATGACCGACACCACGCAAACCACACCCGCCGACGAAAACCGCCTGATTGCCGAGCGCCGCGAAAAGCTCGCGGCCTGGCGCGCCACCGGCAAGGCTTTCCCCAACGATTTCTCGCGCGAAAACCTGGCCGGCCGACTCGACGAACTCTACAGCGCCAAGACGCGCGAAGAACTCGAAGCCACGCCGATCGAGGTCAAGGTTGCCGGCCGCATCATGTTGAAGCGCGTCATGGGCAAGGCCAGCTTCGCCAGCATCCAGGACGTTTCCGGCCGCATCCAGGTCTTCGTCAGCAACGACGGCACTGGCGAGGAAGCGCACAAGGAATTCAAGGGCTGGGACCTGGGCGACATCGTCGGCTGCGAAGGTACGCTGTTCAAGACCAAGACCGGCGAGCTGACCGTGCACTGCACCAGCATCCGCCTGCTGACCAAGTCGCTGCGCCCGTTGCCCGAAAAGTTCCACGGCCTCACCGACGTCGAGCAGAAGTACCGCGCCCGCTATCTCGACCTGATCACCAACGAGCAGACGCGCTTCACTTTCGTTGCCCGCAGCCGGATGATCCAATCGATCCGCAATTACATGATGCATCACGGCTTCCTCGAAGTCGAAACGCCGATGATGCATCCCATTCCGGGCGGCGCCGCGGCCAAGCCCTTCACCACCCACCACAATGCGCTCGACATGGAACTGTTCCTGCGCATCGCGCCCGAGCTGTACCTGAAGCGTCTGGTGGTCGGCGGTTTCGAGAAGGTGTTCGAGGTCAACCGCAATTTCCGCAACGAAGGCCTCAGCCCGCGCCACAACCCCGAATTCACCATGATGGAGTTCTACGAGGCCTATACGGATTACCGCCGCCTGATGGACTTCACCGAGGGCCTGTTGCGCCACTCGGCGCGCGAGGCGCTGGGCACCGAAGTATTCGAGTATCAGGGCCGCACGCTCGATCTTTCCAAGCCCTTCGCCCGACTGACCATCGTCGGCGCGATTCACCAGTACCACCCCGGCTACAGCTTCGAGCAACTCAACGACATAGACTGGCTGCGGCAAAAACTCAAGGACCTCAAGGTCGACATGAAATCGCCGCACATGGCACGCGCCGGATTGGGAACACTTCAATTGGCGCTGTTCGAGGAAACCACCGAAGCCGAGCTGTGGGACCCGACCTACATCATCGACTATCCGGCCGAAGTCTCGCCGCTGGCGCGGGCGAGCAATGAAAACCCGGACATCACCGAGCGCTTCGAGCTGTTCATCGTCGGCCGCGAAATCGCCAACGGCTTCTCTGAGCTCAACGATCCCGAGGACCAGGCGGCGCGCTTCATGCAGCAGGCCAAGGCCAAGGAAGCCGGCGACGAGGAGGCCATGTACTACGACGCCGACTACATCCGGGCGCTGGAATACGGCCTGCCGCCGACCGGTGGTTGCGGCATCGGCATCGACCGCCTGGTCATGTTGCTGACCAACTCGAACTCGATCCGCGACGTGATCCTCTTCCCGCAGATGCGTCCGGAATAATGCAGGCGCCGCTGGTTCCCGCCGAACGGGCGGTAGCCGGCGATGGCACGCCGTATTCGGCCAGCTACGACGACGTCTATCACTCGGCGCACGGCGGGCTGGACCAGGCCCGTCATGTCTTCCTCGGCGGCAACGACCTGCCCGCGCGCTGGGAAACTGCCGGCAGCTTCGTCATCCTTGAAACCGGCTTTGGCCTCGGCCTGAATTTCCTGGCCGCCTGGCAGGCCTGGCGCGCATCGCCGGCAAGCGGCCGGCTGCACTTCGTCTCGATCGAAAAACATCCTTTCCGCCACGACGACCTGGCCAGCCAGCTGGCGGCTTACCCGGAACTGGCGGAACTGGCACACCAACTGCTGCGGCAGTGGCCGCCGCTCACCCCTGGCTGGCACCGTCTGCATTTCGACCATGGCCGGATCACCCTGACGCTGCTGCTGGGCGATGCGCAGGCATTGCTACCGCAGTGTGCCGCCAAGGTCGATGCGGTGTTTCTTGACGGCTTTGCGCCGTCGAAGAATCCCGACATATGGTCACCGACACTGCTCGCGACAATCACCCGGATGTGCAAGAGCCAGGCAAGCTTGGCGACCTGGAGCGTCGCGGGTGCGGTGCGCCGTGGGCTGGAACAAGGCGGCTGGCAACTGGAACGTCGCCCCGGCTTTGCCGCGAAGCGCGAAATGCTGACCGGCCGTCTGGCAAACGCCGCACCGCCAGCGCCGACTGTTGACGTGGCGACGCCCGAACGGCGCCGTGCCATCGTCATCGGTGGCGGACTGGCTGGCACTGCGATCAGCGAACGACTGGCGAACCGCGGCTGGCAGGTCCAGCTCTTCGAACGCCATGCCGCCCCGGCCCAGGAGGCCTCGGGCAACCCGGCCGGCATCCTGCTGCCGCATCTGGCCAGTGACGACGCGCTGGCAGCGCGCCTGTCGCGCGCCTGCTATCTGTATGCGCTGCGCCGCCTGGCCGAGCTTGCCGCCGTGTCCTGGTCGCCCTGCGGCGTAGTGCAGATCGCGCGCGACGCGACCCACGAAGCATTGCAGCGCGCCACGGTGGAGCAACTCAGGCTACCTCCCGACTTCGCCGCGTTTCTTGAACGAGATGCCGCCACAACCCTGCTCGGCCGCGAAGTCGCGCATGGCGGCTGGTGGTTTCCCGACGGCGGCTGGGTCAGCCCCGGCAGCCTCTGCGCCGCCTTGCTGGCAGCGGGCGGCGAGCGCGTCGAGCCGCATTTCGGGATCGAGGTCGCCGCGCTGCGGCAAACCCCCGCTGGCTGGCAGGCCCTCGACAGCGCCGGCAAGCCGCTGGCGACTGCGCCGCATGTGGTCCTGGCCAACGCCCATGCCGCCAACCGCTTGCTGAGCCAGGCGCTACCCCTGACGCCGATCCGCGGCCAGATCAGCTATCTGCCGGACCAAGCCCTGGAACGCAGCGGCCCGCCCCTGCGTCATATCGTTTGCCGTTCGGGCTACATTACGCCGCCGCAGTCCGGCACCGTCTGCGTTGGCGCCAGCTTCGACAGCGGCGATGCCGATCTGCGGATGCGCCCGACGGACCACGTCGGCAACCTGCGGCGGCTCGATGAACTGCTGCCAGGCGCCGCACAGGGAATTGATGCGGCGCGGCTCGATGGCCGTGTCGGCCTGCGCACGGCGGCCCCTGATCGGCTGCCGCTGGTCGGC
The DNA here is from genome assembly GCA_001828935.1 of Rhodocyclales bacterium RIFCSPLOWO2_02_FULL_63_24. GTDB lineage: Bacteria > Pseudomonadota > Gammaproteobacteria > Burkholderiales > Rhodocyclaceae > Sulfuritalea. The sequence continues at coordinate 36,289 of MHZX01000091.1, read as the reverse complement.
ACCCTGCCCGAGGTCGCCGCCCCTGCCGGCAACTCGCCGACGCTGGACAATCTGCCGCGCCTGAGCGGGCTGCACGCGCTGCTGGGCCTTTCCGCGCGCGGCATGGTCTGGGCGCCGCTGGCGGCGGAACTGCTCGCCAGCCAGCTGGAAGGCGATCCATTGCCGATGGAACGCGAGCTGGTCAGGGCGGTCGACCCGGCCCGCTTTCACCTGCGTGCCTTGCGCCGCGGCAAAACGGACTTGTAACAGATGTAACAGTTGTTTACCCGAGTCCCTCGCAAGCCCGTTCGAACGTTAATGTGCCCATACGCATCACACACAAGGAGCACATCATGGAAGCAACCCAAGCAAGTCCGGCCCGCATCGCCCTCGCGCATCCCCACCCGCTGCTGCTGGTCGCCGCGGCCTCGTTAACGGTACTCAGCCTGACCGGCGTCGGCGTCCTTGCCGGCTGGCTGCCGGGTCCTGGCGCCCCTGGCGCCGAGCCGGCCAGAGTGGCCTCGGCCGCAGTCCAGCCGTCAACCGCCGCCCCGATCTCGATCCAGCAGACCGTCACCGTCCCCCAGGAAAAGGCCAAAGCGGTGAGGTCCGCCGAGCGAGCGCCGGCCAGCGTCCGTCGGGCCGTGTCCGAGCCGACGGTTGCCAGTCGTTCCACCGTATCGCCAGCGCCGACTTATGCCAGTTCTGCTCCGCTGCAAGCCATCTGTAGCGAGTGCGGCACGGTCGCGGCCGTACGCGAAGTCGCCGAGGAGCCGAAGGGCAGCGGCGGCGGCGCGGTGGCCGGCGGCATCGTCGGCGGCTTGATCGGCAACCAGTGGGGCCGCGGCGCCACACGCGACATCGCCACGGTGCTGGGCGCGCTCGGCGGCGCTTACGCCGGCAACCACATCGAGAAATCGGTCAAGGAGAGCAAGCGCTACGACGTCGTAGTGCGCTTCGAGGACGGCAGCACGCGCACCTTCAGCAGCGAATCGGCGCCCGCCTGGCAAACCGGCGATCGCGTGATCCTTCAGAACGGCCTGCTGACGATGGGCGGCGGCAGGTCGGGCGGCAATTCGGGAGCGATCTGACCCAGCAGGCCGACCACGGGGGGATTTTCCGGGAGCAGAGGGCCCTGCATCAAACTGGCCAGGCGGCGCGTGGACTCGTGCAATTCCTCCGTCCAGGAAGGTTCTTCAGGCAGCGCGGGATGCATGGCTTGCAGCTGGTCGCTCGCATCGCGAGCTTCCCAACCGGCGGCCGCCAGCAATTTGATGGCAATCGCCTCGGCCTCGCGCACCTGCTGCGGCCGGTAGCTGGCCCGCAGCGCGCGCGAACCGGCAAACGACGCGGCGGAGGCCACCACGGTCGTGGTCACGGTCGAGGTGGCGACTGTCGTCGCCGCCGCGGTGGTCGCCGCATTGCTGGAGAAAGCAGCCGCCGCGCCCTGCGCGATATTCAGTACGGGAAGCAGGATCTGCGCCGCCACGGCGACCAGAATGCTGGTGGTGACGTTCTCGTCGTGATGTCCGCCGATGACATGGCTCATTTCGCGCGCCAGTATGAAAGCCAGCGCCGCATCGTCGAGATCGAGCCGCCGCACGCCGCGATAAATCACCACCGTGCCGCCGGCACTGGAGGCGGCCCCGGCATCGGCCTTGTCTGCGACAACGAACTCGAAGCGCGGGAAACGCAAGTGCAGATCGGGGTACAGACGATAGGCGACATCGGCCAGGCGGCGTCCGAGCGCAAGAATTCGCCGATCGAAGGCCCGGTCTGCCGCACATTCCGCCTCGCGGCATGACGGAGCATCCGACGCAGTGACCAACTGCAACTGCATGTCAAATTCCGAATAGACGGCGCTGAAGCCCTGCAAAGGTGCCGGCGGCACCAACTGCCTGCGCCCCTCGGGCGAGGTGGCGCAGGCAGTCAGAAAAAACACCAGCAACAGGGCAGGGAGGACGCGCGGCATGGACGCCACTGTCGCCCCGCGCCGGACGATTGTCAATCCGCGTCAGGCGGACAACACGGCGGCCAATCGGTCCAGCACCCGCTCGCGCCCCATGACCTCCAACACGGCGTCGATCGAAGGCGACTGCGGCAACCCGAGCAGGGCCACCCGCAAGGGTATCGCCAACTGCGGCATCTTCAGGCCCGACTCGGCAGCGGTCTGCTTGACGGCCTGGCCCAATTCGGCCGCCTGCCAGGCGCAGGCCGACAGGCGCTCGCGCAATGCGCGCAAGCCGGTGAGCGCAGCCTCGGTCAGGTGCTGGGCGCGCATCTCGGCACTCGGCTTCGGGGCGACATAAAAAGGATGTAAGGCGTCGGCGAGTTCGTTCAGGCTGCCGACACGATCCCGGTACAAGGCAACCACGGCCGCCGTATCGGGACCGCCGGCCGCCGTCACACCCTGCCCCGCCAGGCGGCGCGTCGCCTCGGCAGCCAGGCGCTGAGGATCGGCCAGCTTCAGGTAGTGTGCGTTGAGCCAGTTCAGCTTCTCGGTATTGAACTGCGCCGCGGAGGCCGTGATGTGATCCAGGTCGAACCATTGCACGAACTGCTCCATGTTGAACACTTCCGCGTCGCCATGCGACCAGCCGAGCCGCGCCAGATAGTTGAGCACCGCCTCGGGCAGATAGCCATCCTCGTCGTATTGCATCACCGACACGGCGCCATGGCGCTTCGACAGCTTCTGCCCGTCGTCGCCGAGAATCATCGACAGATGGGCATAGTTCGGCACCGGCGCGCCGAGCGCCTGCAACAGGTTGATCTGGCGCGGCGTGTTGTTTACATGGTCGTCGCCGCGGATCACATGCGTGATGCCCATGTCGCGGTCATCGACCACGACGCAGAAATTGTAGGTCGGCGTGCCGTCGGCGCGCGCAATGATGAAGTCATCGAGTTCGCCGTTGGCAAACTCGATGCGGCCCTTGACCTGGTCGTTCCAGGCCACGATGCCGTCCAGCGGATTCCTGAAGCGCACCACGGGCTGCACGCCCGACGGCGGCGTCGGCAGCATCTTGCCCTGCTCTGGCCGCCAGCGCCCGTCGTAGCGCGGCTTTTCGCCGCGCTCGCGCTGCGCCTCGCGCAGATGCTCCAATTCCTCGGACGACATGTAGCAGTGATAGGCCGTGCCCGCCACCAGCATCTGCTGGATAACCTCCTTATAGCGGTACATGCGCTGCATCTGGTAGAACGGACCTTCGTCATGCGCCAGCCCCAGCCACTGCATGCCATCGATGATCGCCTGCACCGCCTCCGGCGTCGACCGCGCCACGTCGGTATCCTCGATGCGCAGAATGAACGTGCCGCCGTGACGACGGGCATAGGCCCAGGAAAACAGTGCCGTGCGGGCACCGCCGATGTGCAGGAAACCGGTGGGGCTCGGTGCGAAGCGGGTGCGAACCGTCATGGGATTTCAGAGCTCGGAAAAATGGCGAATTCTACGCCACGCTGCGGCTTCGATTGACCGTCGCCGGCGCTTTGTGGTTAAATGCGCGCCTCTTTCGCGGGCGGTTAACTCAGCGGTAGAGTGCCACCTTCACACGGTGGAAGCCACTGGTTCGATCCCAGTACCGCCCACCATCGTGCAAGGGGATCAGGCCACAGCCTGATCCCCTTTTCATTCGGGCACCCGACATGAAAACCCTACTCGTCGTATATCACTCGATGACCGGCGGCACGGAACAGATGGTGCATGCGTTGGTGGCAGGCGCCGCCGACGACGACGGCGTGACGCCGCGCCTGCTGCACGCCTCGAAGGCCGTTGCGGCGGATGTGATCGATGCCGATGCGTACGTGTTTGCCACGCCGGAAAATCTCGCGGCGATTTCGGGGCAGATGAAGGATTTCTTCGACCGTTGCTACTACCCCGCGCTTGACCGCATCAACGGCCGGGCCTATGCCGTATTGGTCTGCGCCGGCAGCGATGGACAGAACGCGGCGCGCCAGATTGAACGCATTGCTACCGGATGGCGTCTGCGGCCGGCAGCCGCAGCCCTGATCGTTTGCACCCATGCCCAGACGCCGGAGCAGATTTTGGCGCCGAAAACCATAGCCGCGGCAGACCTCGATCGCTGCAGGGAACTGGGCGCCGCCCTGGCAACGGGACTGGTGCTGGGCGTGTTCTGAAAACACGAACCCCGGCAGGCGGCCGGGGCTCGCAGGTACAACTGGCAGACGCAGTGCCTGGCAGACGTCAGGCCGGCTGTTGATCCAGTTCGAAGACCTTGTGCAAGACCCGCACGGCCAGTTCGAGGTATTTCTCGTCGACCACCACGGAAATTTTTATCTCCGAGGTCGAGATCATCTGGATATTGATGCCTTCTTCCGCCAGGGTACGGAACATTTTGCTGGCGACGCCGGGATGCGAGCGCATGCCGACGCCGACGGCGGATACCTTGCATATCTTGTTGTCGCCCTCGATCGCGCGCGCGCCGATATGCGGCTTGATCTGATCCTCGAGCATTTTCTTGGCGCGGGCGAATTCGCTGCGATTGACCGTGAAGGAGAAGTCGGTCGTGCCGTCGTGGCCGACGTTCTGGATGATCATGTCGATGTCGATGTTGGCGTCGGCGACCGGGCCGAGAATCTGGTAGGCGATGCCTGGGCGATCAGGCACGCCCAGCACGGTCAGCTTGGCCTCGTCGCGATTGAAGGCGATGCCGGAAATGATCGGTTGTTCCATGGTGGTGTCTTCCTCGAGAGTGATGAGCGTGCCCATGGTCTCCTTGCCTTCTTCCTCGAAGCTGGAGAGCACGCGCAGCTTGACTTTGTACTTGCCGGCGAATTCGACTGAGCGGATCTGCAGCACCTTCGATCCGAGGCTGGCCATTTCCAGCATTTCCTCGAAGGTGATGCTGTCGAGCTTTCTTGCCTCGGGCACGATGCGCGGATCGGTGGTATAGACCCCGTCGACATCGGTGTAGATCTGGCATTCGTCGGCCCTCAATGCGGCCGCCAGCGCCACGGCTGAGGTATCCGAGCCACCGCGCCCGAGGGTAGTGATGTTGCCGTCGGCGTCGACTCCCTGGAAGCCGGCCACGATGATTACCGTGTCGTCGTCCAGGTCGCGACGAATATTGGCATCATCGATTTCAAGTATGCGCGCCTTGGTGAACGTGCTGTCGGTCAGCACCTTGACCTGGCTGCCGGTATAGCTCTTGGCCTTGAGGCCGAGATCCCGGATCGCCATCGCCAAAAGGGCGATCGTGACCTGCTCACCGGTGGAAATCATTACGTCGAGTTCGCGCGCATCCGGCTGCGGAGAAACATCCTTCGCCAGCGCGATCAGGCGGTTGGTCTCGCCGCTCATGGCGGACACCACCACCACCAATTGATGCCCTTGCGCTTTCCAGCGCGCGACGCGCTTCGCGACATTGCGGATGCGTTCGGGCGAACCCATCGATGTGCCGCCGTATTTCTGGACTATCAAAGCCATTGCCGTGGTTCGTCAGTTGAAGAACCGTGAATTTTACCTGATAGTCCTCGCCACCAAACCCACCGCCGGACAATAACCACTGTCACGCCCCAACAATCCAGACGTACTAATGTCGCAACAATTTTTCTTGTATGGCAGACGAATTTGTCCTATAGTCTCAAACATATTACTTCGGTAATAGTGTTTAGACGTATGTTATATCCCAATGTATTCGCTTGATGACAGTCAATTCAAGGAGTAAGTAAATGAAAGCCAACGACAAGGTTGATGCCCGCGAAATTCGCCGCAAGCTGGGTATGAATCAGCAGCAGTTCTGGTCCAAGTTGGGCGTGACGCAGAGCGGCGGTTCGCGTTACGAGAGCGGGCGCAACATGCCGCGCCCGGTTCAGCAACTGTTGCGCCTGGTGCATGTCGAGCAGATTGACATCCAGAAGATCAAGCGCGAGGACTACGAGGTCGTCGAGTATTTGCGCTCGGCCAAGTCAAGTCTGTTCAAGGAACTCAAGAAAGAAGCCAAAGCCGCACTCAAGAGCAAGAAGGACGCCTAAGCGTCTCCGTGCCCTGTATGCCGGGGCTTTGCATGCCTGAGGTGCCCCTTCGGGGGCAGGCAAATGTGCTTAGTGCACCGGCATCAGGGGCTGATACGTACCGCCAGCCCTAGCTGGCGGACACGTTCCGCCATTTCCTCCATCCATCCCGCTTCCATGCGCCCCAATCGGGGCGCTTCTTTTTGCAGCGACGGCCGCGCCAGGCTGTACATGTGCACTCCGGCCAAGGCGGGCGCCAACGGCCGGAGCAGCGCCAGGTAGGCGCGTATTTCCTGCTCTGCCGGTACCGCGCCGTCCATCCGGAACAGGCAGGTTTGCACCCAGGTCGACGCCAGCGCAGCGCAACGGGCCAGTCGTTTCGCCACGAGTTCGGGCCGGACACGGGTGCCATTGATGCGGGCCATGCCAGTTGCCGTCCCGGCATCGACTTTGAACCAGACCTCGCCTGCCGCCTCGCCGATTTGCGCAATGCCGGTCTGCACGGCCTTGCGGTCGAGCAGGCTGCCGTTGGTGATCAGACGCATGATGACCTGCCCAGCCAGATGGCGCGTGGCCAGCGCCTGCTCGACAAGCGCCACAACGTCGACGAATTCGGCGGCGCTGGTCGGCTCGCCGTTGCCCGAAAACGCCACATCGACCAAGCGGCGGGCATTCTCGGGAACGCGGGTGGCCATGAAGTCGCCCCGCTGGGCCCAATCCAGGAAATCGTCGAGTTCCCGCTCAAGCAGCGCCAGATCGATCGGCGGCGGCCCGCCGCGCTTCAGTTCGGGCACCTGGCAATAAATGCAACGCCAGTTGCAGGCATTGTTCGGGTTCAGGTTGATGCCGATAGAAACGCCACCGGCCCGACGCGAAATCACCGGATAGACATAGCGCATGCCGGCGCTGTCGCGGGAATGGTCTTCGGTCTTGAGCAGGATGCGGGACATGGCAAATCGGCGGAACGGGAATTGGCAGTGAAACCAGGAGTCGGCGCTGGCGGGACGGCGCTGCCGCGCAGCTATAATGCGCGCCAATCGATCCGCGCGCCGCCGCAACCACTTTGCCACAAACACGGCCATCCTGACCATGCGTATTACTCGCCGTCTTGAATTCGATGCGGGCCATCGAATCCCGAATCACCAGAGTCAGTGCCGCCACCTGCACGGCCACCGCTATGCGCTTGAAATCACGCTTGCCGGCGGCGTCATCGATGCGGCAGGGCAACCCGACGATGGCATGGTGATGGATTTTTCCGAGCTCAAGGCCATCGCCAAACAGCATGTGGTCGACGCCTGGGATCACGCCTTTCTGGTCTGGCGCGGCGACCGGACTGTCGCCGACTTTCTTGCCAGCCTGCCGAACCATAAGACGGTCGTGCTGGATGCCGTTCCAACCGCGGAGAATCTGGCCCGCATCGCTTTTTCCATTCTTGATCCGCTGTACCACGACAACTACGGCAACCATCTCCAGCTTGAGCGCATCCGCCTCTACGAAACGCCCAATTGCTGGGCCGACGCCACGCGCCAAGACCTCGCCTGACCCGGCGCACGCTTTGCATAACGGGAATTGCGCTTCACGCAGAGGCAACGCTCGCCGCAGCAACTTTGCTGAAAGTCGACTTTGTTCTGCCAAGCGGAACCAGTCGCCCCAATAGACTTCCTCTCGATGTTGCCGAAAACGCAACTTGCCGATTGTCTCCGGCGTATTCCAATGCTATGGTTGCCGACGAATTTGGCGCATGACCAAACAACAGAGAGGAGTATGAGCTATGCAAGGCTTGATGATGAACCGGTCGCTGATGATTTCGGGGCTCCTGCAGCACGCCGGTCAGAACCACAGCGATACTGAAATCGTATCCCGCCTGCCGGTCGGCGGAACGCATCGTTACACCTATAGCGACGCCCATCGCCGCTCACGCCAACTGGTGCGCGCACTGATCTCGCTCGGCGTCAAGGCCGAGGACCGGATTGGCACCCTGGCGTGGAATACCCACCGGCACTTCGAAATCTACTATGCCGTATCGGGCATGGCGGCAATCTGCCACACGATCAACCCGCGCCTGTTTCCCGAGCAGATCGCCTATATCGCCAACCATGCCGATGATCGCTTCATCTGCTTCGACGTCAACTTCGCCAATTTGATCGAAGCGCTGGTACCGCATTGCCCGGGGGTCAAGGGCTGGATTGCGCTGTGCGGCCGCGACGACATGCCGGCGAATGCGATTCCGAACCTGCTCTGCTATGAAGAACTGCTGGCGGCGCAAAGCGACGACTACGAGTGGCCGGAGTTCGACGAGAACACGGCGTCTTCGCTGTGCTACACCTCGGGGACCACCGGCAACCCGAAGGGCGTGCTCTACTCGCATCGCTCGACGGTGCTGCATGCCCTGGGTTCGAGCCAGCCCGACGGCCTGGGCGCCTCGGCGCGCGACTGCATCCTGCCGGTAGTGCCGATGTTCCACGTCAACGCCTGGGGCCTGCCCTATGCCTGCGCCCTGACCGGGGCCAAGCTGGTGATGCCCGGGCCGCATCTCGACGGCGCCAGCCTGTATTCGATGTTCGAGGAAGAAGGCGTCACCATGTCGGCCGGCGTGCCGACCATCTGGCTCGGCCTGCTGCATTACCTGCAGACCAACAAGCTCAAGCTGTCGACCGTCAAGCGCCTGGTGATTGGCGGCTCGGCGGCGCCGCCGGCGATGATCCGCAATTTCGACGAGCAGTTCGGCATTACCGTCCTGCATGCCTGGGGCATGACTGAAATGAGCCCGCTGGGCACGGTCAACACATACAAGCAGAAGCATCTCGCACTATCGGCGGAACAACGCGACCGCATCCGCCTCAAACAGGGCCGCAGCATCTTCGGTGTCGAACTGAAGATCATCGACGGCAACGGCAACGCGCTGCCGCACGATGGCAAGGCGTTCGGCGACCTGCTGGTGCGCGGACCGTGGATCACCAGCGGCTACTTCAAGGGCGAAGGCGGCGACGCCCTGCGCGACGGCTGGTTTCCCACCGGCGATGTGGCCACCATCGATCCGGATGGCTACATGCAGATCACCGACCGCTCCAAGGATGTGATCAAGTCGGGCGGCGAATGGATTTCCTCGATCGATCTCGAAAACATTGCCGTCGCCCACCCGGCCGTCACCGAGGCCGCCGTCATCGGCGCAGCCCATCCGAAATGGGACGAGCGTCCATTGCTGGTCGTGGTCAAGAAGACCGGACAGGAAGTCAGCCGCGACGAGCTGATCGCCTTCTATGAAGGCAAGGTGGCCAAGTGGTGGATCCCCGACGATGTGATCTTTGTCGATGACCTGCCACATACTGCTACCGGCAAGCTTTCCAAGTTGCAGCTGCGCGAGCGCCTGCGTGATTACCGTTTCCCTGGAGCATGAATTGACTACACCCTCGACTACCCCGATCACCCTCTGCGGTTTTTCCATCAGCAACTATTACAACAAGGTCAAACTCTCGCTGTTGGAGAAAAACATTCCGTTCGCCGAAGCGCTTGTCTTCACCTCACAAAGCGAGGAAATGCTGGCGGAGTCGCCGATGGGCAAGGTGCCCTTTCTGCGCACCCCTAGGGGCGTACTGACCGAGTCCCAGGTGCTCACCGAGTTCATCGAGGACAGCTGGCCCGAACCCGCGCTCTATCCGCGCGACAGCTTCGAGCGCGCCAAGTGCCGCGAGCTGATCGAACATATCGAACTGCATCTCGAATTGCCCGCGCGCCGTCTGTATGCGGAAGCATTCTTTGGCGGCTCGGTATCCGAGGAAACCAAGAAGGAAGTCGCGATCCTGCTCGAAAAAGGCCTCAAGAGCCTGGCCCGCCTGGCGCGCTTTGCACCTTTCATTGGCGGCGACAGCTTCACCCACGCCGATTGCGCGGCCTGGGTGCATCTGCCCCTCGTCAGCCAATGCACGCGCAAGATCTACGGACGCGATTTCCTCGAGGACGCCCTGCCCCAGGCCAAGGCCTATCTCAAGATGGTCGGCGAGCGGCCACACGCACAGAAAGTCAATGCCGACCGCAAGGCGGGCATGGAAGCTTTTATGTCGCGGTCGAAGAAATGAGCGCGGCAGTCCGTATCGAGCTTGCCGATGGCGTGTTTCATCTGCAGATGACGCGTCCGGAAAAGAAGAACGCCCTCACCGGAGACATGTACCAGACTATGGCGGATGCACTGGCCCGCGCCGACGCCGATCCTGGGGTGCGCGTCATACTGATTTCCGGCGCCGGCGGCAATTTCACTGCTGGAAACGATCTGGCCGATTTTCTGGAAAGACCGCCGATGGACGAAAGCGCGCCGGTATTTCGCTTCATTGCCGGCTTCGCCAACCTGCAAAAACCGTTTGTCGCTGCTGTAGAGGGCGTTGCAATCGGTGTCGGCACCACGATGCTGCTGCACTGCGACCTGGTCTATGCCGCTAGCTCAGCGCGTTTCGCCTTGCCCTTCGCCAATCTCGGCCTGACTCCCGAAGCCGCATCGAGCCTGTTGTTGCCCCTGCGGACCGGGCATGCTCGAGCTGCGGAAATGTTGATGCTGGGCGAAGTCTTCTCCGCGCAGCTTGCACTGGAAGTCGGCATCGTCAACGCGGTGCTGCCCGACGCCCAAGTGCTGGATCATGCGCTCGAGCGCTGCCGCAAATTGACCTCGCAGCCAGCGGCATCGCTGCGCCTCACCAAACAGCTGATGAAGCGTGCCCAGCAAGCCTTGATCCGCGAAACCATGAATATCGAGGCGGACGTGTTCAAGCAACGCCTGGTATCGCCCGAAGCCAAGGAAGCTTTCGCGGCCTTCTTTGAGAAGCGCAAACCGGATTTCTCGAAATTCAGCTAGGCGTGGCAAAAGGGAAATGGCCGCGGTGCTAAAATCCGCGACCCGATGGAAGCGTGGCAGAGTGGTCGATTGCACCGGTCTTGAAAACCGGCAACGTCGCAAGGCGTTCGTGAGTTCGAATCTCACCGCTTCCGCCAGAGACCGTTTCAGCCGCTACTTAAGCATCCATTGGTCGCCACACTGCCGGCATCGGGCCCGCAACCAGATCCCCCCACCGTGATCTTCCAACGCCGGATCGCCGCCATCCGGTAGCGGCGACGGACCGGACGACTCGATCCTGAATTTTGCATAGGCCTTGCAGCCGGGACAAGTGGCCTGTTCGCCGAGCCGCTCCGCGATCGTCAGCATCAGGTGATAACGCTTCCAGCTGTACAAGATGACGGCCAAGCCGCTCAGCAGCAAGAGCGCGCCTTCCAGGCGCATAGCGCCTCCTGTGCCAGCCACTTCGATCCCGCTGACCAGAACGATGACGCCCAAAAACCAACTCACCAACCAGGCATGGCATTCGATCAGCTGCCGCTCGTACCAGCGCCGAAAGCCATCTGTCCGAATCCGATCGAGCGAAGCCACCATGCCTCCCGCCTGCCACTTAAGACCAGCTTAGACTCCCCGCGCCACTCAGGCAATCGAATTTCGGCAGCCATGTTTCGCGGCTATAATCTGCCGCGCCTGCATCAACCCGCAGCCGTCAGGAACTCGACGAGGCGCCGGGAGTCCAATTTGCCGGATTCATCTCACAGGAGGGCTTGAAAGACCATGGAAAACATCCATACCTACCCGCAGACCGCCACTCAGGATATCGCTCAGCGCCAGCATCGCGTCCTGCGCAACACTTACGCGCTGCTCGCCTTGTCTATGGCGCCTACCGTCGCCGGCGCCCTGATCGGCGTGCAATTGAAATTTGCCTTCTTCGCCGGTAGTCCGTTTCTCGCCTTCATGCTGTTCCTCGGCGTAGCCTGGGGCTTCATGTGGGGTATCGAGCGCACCAAGAACAGCGGCATGGGCGTGGCCCTGCTGCTCGGCTTTACCTTCTTCATGGGTTTGATGTTGTCGCGCATCTTGCAGGTGGCGCTTGGATTTTCCAACGGCGGGACCCTGATCGCGATGGCGGCCGGCGGTACCGGCGCGATCTTCTTCTCGCTGGCCGGAGTCGCTTCTACCACCAAAAGGGACTTCTCCAATATCGGGAAATTCCTGTTTGCCGGCGTGATCCTGTTGCTGGTGGCCATCGTAGCGAACATCTTCTTCCAGATTCCCGCCTTGGCACTGGCGATATCGGCGATCGCCGTCGTGTTGTTCTCCGCCTACATCCTCTACGACATCAACCGCATCGTGCATGGCGGCGAGGACAACTACATCACGGCCACGCTGGCGGTATATCTGGACATCTATAACGTCTTCGTCAGCCTGTTGCAGTTGCTGATGGCCTTTACCGGCGACCGCGACTAAGCGAACAGTCGGCGCTGGCAATACGGCGCGATGAATGAAAAAACGGCGACTCCGGTCGCCGTTTTTTCATTCAGGTCTCCAGCCTCCGGCCGGGGAAGGTACCCACCCGAATCAACGCCTGCTCATTTCTTCTCAAACAGGGCAATCGATTCGAGATGAGAGGTATGTGGGAACATGTTGGCGATGCCGGCCCCGCACAAGCGGTAGTCCTTCTCATGCACCAGCACAGCGGCATCGCGCGCCAGCGTTGCCGGGCTGCATGAAACGTACACGATGCGGCGCGGACCGCCCTCGGCCGGCAAGGCCTTGACCAACGCTATCGCCCCTTCGCGCGGCGGGTCGATCAGCAGCTTGTCGAACGCTCCCATCGCGGCGAAGCTCTCCGCGCTTGCATCGAACAGGTTGGCGACGACGAATTCGCAAAGCGCCCCCAGGCCGTTGCGTTTCGCGTTTTGCTGCGCGCGTCCGACCAAGGCGGCGCTGCCTTCGACGCCGAGGACGCGCGCGCCCAAGCGCGCGATGGGCAGGGTGAAATTGCCGAGGCCGCAAAACAGGTCGGCAATCCGTTCGCCGGCCTGTGGTTGCAGCAAGGCCATGGCGCGACGCACCAGCATGCGGTTGACGCCATTATTGACCTGGGTGAATTCGGTCGGATGAAATTGCAATTCGAGGCCGAAGTCCGGCAACTCGTAACTCAGCATCTGCGCATCGACCGGATGAAACAGGGCCACAGTGTCCAGCCCCTTGGGCTGCAGATACCAGATGATTCCATGGCTGTCGGCGAAGTGCCGCAGACGATCCAGATCGTCCGCCGTCAGCGGCTCCAGGTGACGCAACAGCAGCACCGTCCGCATCCCGCCCACTGCCACCTCGATTTGCGGCATGCGGTCGGGCTGCGACATGCCCTCGACCAGGAGCTTGAGTTTCGGTATCAGCGCCGACACATGGGGCGGCAGCACGGCACACGAATCCATCAACGCGACATAGCTGCTGTGCTTTTCGCGAAAACCGATCAAGGCGCCGCCCTTGCTCGCAACGTAGCGCACCGACAATCGGGCACGCAGTCGATAACCCCAGCCGGTACCAGCGATGGGCGGGAAGATTTGTTTGGGCTTGAGGCGGGCAATATGCCACAGCGCATCCTCCAGTACCCGCTGCTTGGCAGCTGTCTGACCGGCGGGATTCAGGTGCTGCATCGAGCAGCCGCCACACGTACCGAAATGCGGACACGGCGGCGCAATGCGCTGACTGGAGGCGCGCAGCACGCGCTCGACACGGGCTTTTTCGTAACTCGGCTTGCGACGATAGCTGGCGTATTCGACCACCTCGCCGGGCAGGGAACCTTCGATGAAGATCGCCTTGCCGTCGACGTGGGCAACGCCACGTCCTTCGTGGTCCAGGGATTCGATATGTGCAAGCGGCATGGCCGGCGTCGGTGTCCGTTCGGAAAAGGGGGCTGATTATAATCGGCCCGCAAAGAGCCGAGTCTCGCAGCCCGAAAGGCAAGCGGCCGGTTCCCTTCCTGGCATTTCCCGAGCGACGTCAATCATGAGTCCTGCCTACGCGCTGCTTACCAGCGAAGCCGCTTATCGACAGGCCCTTGATCAGGTTCTGGGCCAGGCGAAACATGAGATTCTGGTTTTCGATCGCGACCTTCGTACCTTACAGCTCGACGAAAAAACGCGGCTCGCAGCGCTTGCCGATCTTCTGCAAGCCGATGACTCCCGCAGAATCCGCATGGTGCTGCACGATCTCGTGCCCTTGGAATGCCATGCGCCACGCCTGATGCAGCTTTTTGCGCGTTTTTCGCACAACGTGAGCGTGCGCCAATGTCCCGGCAGCCTGCGTCACCTTGCGGATACGCACGTACTCATCGACCAACGCCATGGTGTTCGCCGCTTCCACGTCGACCAGCCGCGCAGCGCGCTGATTCTCGACGATCCAACCTACATCGAGCCCTGGTGGCGACGTTTCGAGGAACTATGGGAAGCATCCCTCCCCAATTCGCTGCTGAGCAAGCCGGGACTTTAAGAGTACATCCCTCTGTCCGCGGGCTTGTTCTACCCACCACAGACTGTATTTGGCATGATAGAATTTTCGGTTGATCGAAATGAAATCGTTCCGATCAACCAATTGGCCATGTAACTCCATAACGTTAAGGATTTAATACAAATGAAACAATCTCTCCTCGTAGCTGCCATCCTCGCCCTGGCTGTCTCCGCTTGTGGCAAGACCGAAGCCCCCGCTGCCCCCGCTCCCGCTCCTGCTCCTGCCGTGGCTCCTGCTCCCGCCCCGGCCGCTGCTCCCGCTGCCGAAGCTCCGAAGGCTGCTGATGCTGCCGCTCCTGCTGCTGGCGCCGCCCCGGCTGCTGCTGGTGCTGCTCCTGCCGCTGCACCGGCCGCTGCTGCACCGGCCGCTGCTGCCCCGGCTGCTGCTCCCGCTGCTGCTCCCGCTGCTCCGGCGAAGAAGTAATTCTTCAGCCGCCTTCGGGCAAAAAAGCCAGCCTTCGGGCTGGCTTTTTTTACGTCGGTATTGCCACCGTCGGACTCAGCAATCGCGCCAGTCAAATCCGTCGTCCTGGGTCGCGATGCCGATCCAATTCCGCTCGCATCCCAGAACCGCCGACAACGCCCGCTGCGCAAGCACGGCAGAGTTGTTCTCCTCCGAGAGATGGGCAGCCACGACATGGCGCAGATGCGCGCGCTCTATCCGGGACAACAGCGAGGCAGCGGCTGAGTTGTCCAGATGCCCCCAGAGACCGCCTATCCTGCGTTTCAGCGCGGGTGGATAGTTTCCTTGCGCCAGCATCCGGGCATCGTGGTTACATTCCAGCACCAGGGCATCGCAAGCACCCAGCATGGCCACCATATGCGGTGTGACATGGCCGGCGTCGGTCAGCACACCAAGTCTTCTGGCGCCATCGGTGAGCACGAATTGCACCGGCTCGCGGGCATCATGCGGAACCGGAAAGGGATGCGCACGAATGTCACCCACTGAAAACGGCCGGTGGCTGTCAATTAGCGTGGTGTTTACGCCGACACCATCTTCTCGGCACGCGGCCAGCGTGCCGTGCGTAAGCAGGACGGTCCAGCCAAAGCGCCGCGCACAGGCGAATGCGCCGCCGATGTGATCGGAGTGTTCATGGGTAACCAGTACCGCATCGACGTCGGCAGCAATTACGCCGAGTCTTTCCAGTCTGCGCAACATTTCGCGCGGACCGAATCCGGCATCGATCAGCACGCTGGTATTTCCGGCTTCAACCAGCAAGGCGTTGCCCCGGCTCCCGCTGCCGAGCGACGCAAAACGCATTTGAGCCTGCCTCGCCGCTGATTACTTCAACTGATCGTGCAACAGCCCGAGGATGCGCTTTGACACGTCCGACCGATCAACGCCCCCTTCACGGGTCAGTACCTGAACAGTGGTGGATTCACCCACGGTCTTCAAGTGAATGCGGTACTGCGCCTGAGTCGGCTTGTCCCCGGCCCCACCTTTCCAGAACATCAGCTTGGACAGCATGCCTTTGTCTTCATCCTTCTTCTTGCCGTCGAGTTCGGGGTCGACATAGCGCACGAAATACATGCCCTGCGAACGGTCACGATCTTCCACCGTGAAGCCGACGCGATCAAGCGCCAGTCCAACGCGACGCCAGGCTCTGTCGAAGGCCTCTTCAAGCAGCAAAGCGCCGGCACCATCCGTCGCGCGGGAAAGCTTGGCACGCTCCTGTCGTTGCTCCGCGGCGACCATCGTCCTGGCACGGGATTCCTCGACGCCCAGACGCACCATCAAGCGCCGCAGCATCTCCGCTTCCAGTTCGGGATCTGCGGGACGAGGTTGCCACTTGGTTTCGCTCTTGCCTTCGTTGACAAATATCTCGTACATGCCGCGATGGCTTATATATATCTCGACAGTGCCCGGTTCAGCACCCTTTTCCAGACGGGTCCGGAACTTGTCGCGTTCTGCCGTCGAATAGAGGCTGTCGAAGACTTTGCCGATAGAGCCGCGAATGATGTCCTGGGGAATCTTTGCGCGGTTTTCGGCCCAGTCGGTTTCCATCACGCCGGCTTCAGGCACTTCCACATTGACGAGAAAACCCAGTTCCTGCCAGAACTCCTTGACACTGGGCCAGAGCTTGTCAGGAGAACCGCCGACCACCAGCCAGCGCTGCGTGCCTGAGCGCTCGATGCGCATCTTGTCGACCTGCGGCAACAGATCCTGTGCCGTTGTGGTACGGGCCTGGCCCGAACGTTCGCTCGAATAGGCCGAGTAGGTGGCGGAACCCTTGCTGGCGGATACGTCAGGAACCGCATAGCGCTCATCGCGACTTTGCTGCGTCAGGTCGGGAGGAATCTCGAGCGGCGGCAGTTTCCCGGCGGATTTATATTCGATCTTCTTGGATTCCGGGAGGATGTTGCCACTGCAGCCGGCGAGCAAGCCGATCAGCAGCACAGACGCAAACCACGACAGCAGCGAGAATGAACGATTCATCAAGTATCAGCTTCCTGGTCAGAGAGTGATGCCGGCTTCGCGCATGGCAACGCGCAGGCGCTCATGGAACTCCGGGGATAAAGTTGTCATCGGCAAGCGGATGCCGCCGCCGATCAGGCCCATCTGCTGAGCGGCCCATTTCACCGGAATCGGGTTGGCTTCGTGAAACAGGTTTCGATGCAAGCCCAGCAAGCGGAAATTTGTCTCGCGTGCCGCGGCCAAATCGCCGGCAATGGCGGCGGCGCACATCTGATGCATCAGACGCGGCGCGACATTCGCCGTGACGGAAATGGAGCCCTTGCCGCCCAGCAGCATCAAGGCGATCGCCGTAGCATCGTCACCGCTGTACACGCTGAATCCGGCCGGCGCGCGCTTCAACAGATCGGATCCGCGCTCGATATTGGCGGTGGCATCCTTGATGCCGACAATCCCCGGCACTTGCGCCAGACGCAGCGTCGTGTCGGTGGCAAGATCGGCCACCGTGCGCCCCGGCACGTTGTACACGATCATCGGCAGATCGACCGCCTCGGCAATCGTCTTGAAATGCCGGAAAAGCCCTTCCTGCGTCGGCTTGTTGTAATAGGGCACGACCGAAAGATGGGCGTCGGCGCCAGCCTGTCGGGCAAACTGCGCAAGTTCGATGGCCTCCGCGGTGGAGTTGGCCCCGGTGCCGGCAATCACGGGAATGCGCCCCGCGACATGCTTCACCGTCGTCTCGATCAGCGCGCAGTGCTCGTCGTAATCCACCGTCGGCGATTCGCCGGTGGTACCTACGATGACCACGCCGTCGGAACCCTCAGTGATATGCCAATCGAGCAGGCGCCGCAACGCCGGCAGGTCGAGCGCGCCGTCATCCTGCATCGGCGTGAGTATGGCGGGAATGGAACCCTGTATGGTCTTCATGAGCGTTTCCAAAACCGGAGGCCGCAACCGGCAACCGGATAAGAGCGAAAAAGTTTAATTCTAACTGATGGCCATCCTGCGGCGCACCCTGCAAAACCAGCTTACAAATCGGCCAGTACCTTGATGTGGGTGGCAACGCTGCGGGCCAGCGCGGAGAGCGCGTAGCCACCCTCCAGAAGGGACACGATGCGCCCTTGGGCGAACTCGCGGGCCACCTGTTTGATCTGGTCGGTAACCCAGGCGTAGTCGGACTCCACCAAACCCAGCGAAGCCATGTCGTCTTCGTAGTGAGCGTCAAATCCAGCCGAGATGAAAATCATTTCCGGCTCGAACGCTCGCAGGCGGGGTAGCCAGATGTCGTAGACCACCTGCCGGAACTCGTCGCCGCGGGTGCCCGCGGGCATGGGCACATTGCACATATTGGCCGCTGGATTTTCGGTTCCGCAATAGGGGTAGAACGGGTGCTGAAAAATACCGGTCATCAGGATGCGCGGATCGCCCGCAAAAATCTCCTCAGTTCCATTGCCGTGATGCACATCGAAATCGACGATCGCCACGCGGGAAAGCCCCCACGCGTCCAGTGCATGCCGCGCCGCCACCGCGATATTGTTGAAGAAGCAGAAGCCCATCGCCTTCGCCCGCTCGGCGTGATGACCTGGCGGACGAATGGCGCAGAACGCGTTCTGCACTTCGCCGCGCATCACCAGATCTGTGGCGAAACAGCCCGCACCGGCTGAACGCAAGGCCGCCTGCAGCGTCCCCGGCGACATTGCCGTATCGGGATCGAGGTGCACGATTCCGTGCGCAGGACTGCTGCCATGCAGGTGGTCGATGTAGTCGCGCGGATGCACTCGCAGCAGCTGTTCCACTTCTGCCAGCGGCGCATCGTGAAACTGGAGGTAGACATCAAGCCCGGAGGCGATCAGACGATCATTGATGGCCCCAAGCCGCTCCGGACATTCCGGATGGTGGGCGCCCATGTCGTGCTGCCAACAGTCGCGATGGGTAATGAAGGCGGTAGTTGTCATGAAGGGTGTCTTGCCGATGACTTACAATGCTGCACAAAGGCATATTATCCATCAAAGCCCGCGTAAAACCCCGCCCCCATGCGACTCCCAGAACTTGAAGCCATCCTGGCCGACATCAACCGCATCATTCTTGGCAAGGAACGTCCGATCCGCCTCGCGCTTGCTTGCCTATTGGCGCGCGGGCACCTGCTCATCGAGGATCTCCCCGGCGTGGGAAAGACCACGCTGGCCCATGTGCTGGCCCGTGTACTGGGGTTGGATTTTCAGCGTATCCAGTTCACCAGCGACATGCTGCCTGCGGACATTCTTGGCATCTCGATCTTCGACCGAAGCACCGGTGGCTTTCATTTTCATCCGGGACCGGTGTTCACCCAGGTCGTGCTGGCCGACGAAATCAATCGCGCCACGCCCAAGGCGCAAAGCGCGCTGCTCGAAGCAATGGAGGAGCGGCAGGTAACGACAGAAGGGGAAACCAGGACCTTGCCCGAGCCTTTTTTCGTTATCGCCACGCAGAACCCGACACACCAGATCGGCACCTTTCCCCTCCCCGAATCCCAGCTTGACCGTTTCCTGCTGAAAATCGAACTCGGTTACCCAGATCCGAAAGCCGAACGCGAACTGCTTGCCGGCGAAGACCGGCATCGGATGGTCGCCAACCTGGGCTCCAGAATCACCTCCCAACACTTGATCGAACTGCAAGAGAAGGCGCGCGCGGTACATGCCTCGCCCGCCTTGATCGACTATGTGCAGGCACTGGCGGCGCACACGCGGACAGCGCCGCGCTGGCAGGCCGGCCTGTCACCGCGTGCCTGTCTGGCGTTGCTGGCCGTTGCGCGCGCCTGGGCTCTGCTCGATGGACGCGACCATGTCTTGCCGGAAGACGTGCAGACCGTGCTGCCCGGCGTTATCGCCCACCGCCTGAGGCCAACCGACGACACCGCGCGCACCGATACCGAGGCGGTTGCCGCCGCCCTGATCGAGGCAGTCGCACTGCCCTGAGCATGGTGGCCGCCCTGCGCAACCGGCTGCGCGAAGCATTTGTCCGCTGGGCGCTGCGTGTGCGATTGCCAGAACCGGCACCGATCGTCCTCACCCAGCGCCGCGTCTATGTCCTGCCCACCAGGGCTGGACTGGCCTATGCCGCGGCGCTCGGCGTTATCCTGCTCGGCGCGATGAACTACAACCTGAGCTTGGGACACGCGCTGGTCTTCCTGCTGGGAGGCTTGGGCATCGTCGCTATTCTTCACACCTTCCGCAATCTCGCCCTCGTCGCGATTCGTCCCGGTCGCTGCGAGCCGGTATTCTCCGGCAGCCTGGCCCGATTCGATCTGGTACTGGACAACCAGCGCCCCGACGCACGCACCAGCCTTCGCCTGTTCACCGGCGACGAAGCACCGCTCGAAATCGATATCGCCCCGCACGCAAGCACCGTAACAAGCGTGAAGGTTCTCGCAAAAAAGCGCGGCTGGCTGCCCATGCCGCGTCTCACCATCGAGACCACCTGGCCGCTGGGTCTCGTCCGTGCCTGGAGCTATGCGGTTCCTGACCTGAATTGCCTGGTCTATCCAGCGCCGGCAGCCAAGGCGCCGCCTCTGCCATGGAGTGGCGAATCGGCACGGGGATCGGCCAGGGACGGCCGTGGTGCCGACGACTTTTCCGGATTGCGCAGCCATCAAGTGGCAGATCCGCCACGCCATATCGCATGGAAGGCAGTGGCCCGCCAGGACGGCCCGCTGCTGACCAAGCTGTTCTCCGGAGCGGCGGCACAACAGCTGTGGCTGGACTGGGGTGCGCTATCGGATGCCATCGACGCTGAACAGCGCTTGTCGATTCTTGCCCGCTGGATGATCGATGCCGACGCGGCGGGGCTTGCCTGGGGATTGCGACTCCCTGCCGTTCAATTGGCTCCTGACAACGGACCGGCACAACTCAGCGCCGGCCTGCGCGCACTGGCCTTGCACAACCATGGCGCGCAGTAACCGCCCCGTCAGCCGCCGCCAAGCCTGGTGGCTGCTGACTACCGCGCTGACAACCTGCTTGCCGCTGGCGCCGCAACTGCCGCCGTGGTTATCGCTTGCCGCGGGCGCCGCATTCATCTGGCGTGCGGCGCTGACATGGCGGCAGTGGCATTTGCCGCCGCGCTGGCTGTTGATCCTGCTGGTCATGGCCGGCACGGTGGGCGTCTTCCTCCAATACCGAACCATACTCGGCCGCACGCCGGGAGTAGCACTGCTGGTGGTGTTTCTTGCGCTCAAGCTGCTTGAACTGCGCGCTGCCCGCGACGCGGTGGCGACGGCCCTCCTGTGTTACTTCCTGGTGCTCGGCCAGTTCCTGTTTACCCAGACAATCCCCACTGCGCTACTGGCCTGCCTGACCGTGCTGATCACCACCGCGACATTGCTGGCGGCCAGCGACGACCGCCCGCAACCGCAGCAGCAGTTGCGCCGCGCCGCGCTGATGCTGGCGCAGGCGCTGCCGTTCATGCTGCTGCTGTTCGTCCTGTTTCCTCGTGTGCAAGGCCCGCTTTGGGGCATACCGCAGGATCGCTTTTCGGCCGTCTCGGGTTTGTCCGACACAATGTCGCCCGGCTCGATTGCGCAACTCTCGCAGTCCGACGCAATCGCCTTCCGGGTCAAGTTCAAGGACGCCGTCCCGCCACAATCCCAACTCTACTGGCGCGGTCCGGTGATGCCGTCGTTCGATGGCCGCAGCTGGCGGGTAGCGCAAACTCAAGGCGCCTATGCCGAGGTTCCCTACCCCGAAATCGGCTCCCCGGTGGATTACCAGGTGACGCTGGAGCCACACGGGAAATTCTGGCTGTTCGCGCTGGAACTGCCCGGCACGCTGCCGCCGGAGAGCGCGCTGACCTTCGACTATCAGCCCATTGCACGCCAGGCCGTGCGTACTCGCACGCGCTACACGCAGCGGGCCTGGCCCGAGGCGATGGCCGGTGCCAATGAAGCGCCCGGCATCCTGCGCCAAGCCTTGGCCCTGCCTACGGACGGCAATCCGCGCATGCGCGCCATCAGCACGGCGTGGCGCACGCAACACGCTGGTAACGGCGAAGCGATTCTCACTGCCGCCCAGGACTTCTTCAGCCGGCAGTTGCTGATTTACACGCTGAACCCGCCCCTGCTGGGGGCCGACATGGTCGATGAGTTTCTGTTCGATTCCAAG
Organism: Rhodocyclales bacterium RIFCSPLOWO2_02_FULL_63_24; assembly: GCA_001828935.1. Lineage (GTDB taxonomy): Bacteria > Pseudomonadota > Gammaproteobacteria > Burkholderiales > Rhodocyclaceae > Sulfuritalea. Next base: position 14,458 of record MHZX01000091.1, on the reverse strand, counting down.
CGCGGCTTCTGCGAACACTTCGCGGCTGCGTTTGTCTTCAGCTTGCGTGCCGCCGGCGTGCCGGCACGAGTTGTGGCTGGATATCAGGGCGGCGAAATCAATCCGGTAGACGGCTATCTGGTCGTGCGCCAGTACGATGCCCACGCCTGGGCGGAAGCCTGGATCGCCGGGCGCGGCTGGATACGCATCGATCCGACGGCGATCTCTGCACCGAGCCGGATCAACAGCAATTTTGCCACCGCGGCACCGGCCGGCGCAGGGCTGCCTTTTCTGGCGCGCAGCGATCTCGCCTGGCTCAGGGAATTGCGTCATCGTCTGGACGCGGTCACCAATGGCTGGAATCAGTGGGTCCTCGGCTACAACCCACAGCGCCAGCGCGACCTGCTCTCCAGTCTCGGCTTGAACGAACCGGACTGGCGCAGCATGACCGCAGTTCTATCCGTGCTCTGCGGCGGCGTCATGCTGGGACTGACCGGCTGGATTTTGCGCAATCGCCTGCGTGTCGATCCGGCCCTGGCCGCCTGGCGGCGATTCACAGCCCGGCTGGCCAGGCACGGTGCCGCGTGGCGCGCCTGGGAGGGGCCGCTGGCGTTTGCCGAACGCGCCGCGCGACTAACCCCGACTCATGCCAAAAGCATTCACGAAATCGCCGCGCTGTATGCCCGCCTGCGCTACGAAGCTGCCCCGCAGGCAAACGATCTTGCGCAACTCAAGGCCAAAGTCGCCGCATTCAAGCCATGAGGCGTTTGCTCATCCCGCTGTTGCTCGCCCTTGTCACTACCGGGCCACTTGCCAGGAACAAGATCCCGGTCGTGGCTGACGCCAAGCATGTCGGTGCCAAGCACCTTACCCACAACTACGCCCAGCGCAGCGAGGTACAAGCCTTCATCGAGGAAATGCACGCCAAGCACGGTTTCGATGCCGCGGCACTAACCGCCATGTTCCGCCAGACCAAGCCGGTCGCCGCCGTGATCAAGGCCATCATGCCGCCCAAGGATCCGGGAGTGCGCTCCTGGCAAAGCTATCGAGGACGCTTCATCGAAGCCAGGCGGATTGCGGCGGGACGTCGCTTCATGCAGACCTACGCGGCCGAACTCGCCGCCGCCGAAACCCGCTATGGGGTGCCGGCCGACATCATTGCCGCGATCATTGGCGTCGAGACCATCTACGGCAAACAGATGGGGCGTTTCGAAACCTTTGCAGCGCTGACGACGCTGGCCTTCGACTATCCGCCGCGTGCGGAACTGTTTCGCAGGGAATTGGAGGAATTGCTGCTGCTGGCCCACGAGGAAAACCGCAGTCCCTTGGCCTACACCGGTTCCTACGCCGGCGCCCTGGGCTTGCCGCAGTTCCTGCCATCGTCACGCCGACGTTTCGCCATCGACTTCGACGGCGACGGCCGCATCGATCTGGCACGCAGCGCCGCCGATGCAATCGGCAGCGTTGCCAACTTCATGGCCGAACACGGCTGGGACAGGGATGCGCCAATCGCCGTCGCTGTCGCCGTTGCCGGCGACGGCGTGCAGGCGTTGATCGACGAAGGGATCTCGCCGCAACGCACGCCATGGCAAATGCAGGCCGTCAATGTCAGCCTGACAAGAGTCGGCGCTGGCGACACGGCGATTGCCGACCGACCGGCAGCCCTGATCGACCTGATCAGCCCCGACGCCGCCACCGAGTATCGCCTCGGTTTTCACAATTTTTATGTGATTACGCGCTACAACCGCAGCAGCTTCTACGCAGCCGCAGTCATGGACCTGGCCGCCGCGCTGCGCGCATCAGAGTAGCGCGTCCGGCGTCAGTCCGTCGCGTGCGATGCGTTTCCTCAGCTTGGACAGGGCTTCCATCTGGATCTGGCGCACGCGTTCCCGGGTCAGACCCAGATCGATGGCGATATCTTCCAGCGTCGTGGCGTCATGACCGCCAAGGCCGTAGCGACGCTCGACGACCAGGCGCTGGCGCTCGGTGAGTTGCATCACCCAATCGGCAACCAGCGTCTCGGCCTCGTGCTGGGCAAGGTGGGTGGCGGGATCTTCGGCCGATTCATCGGCAATGGAATCGGACATCGACAGGTCGGGGTCAATGTCGAGCGGTGAATCGAGCGAGGCGGAGCGCTCGTTGAGCACCAGCAATTGGCGGACTTCCTCCACCGGACGATCGAGCAGGCGCGCCACATCTTCCAGCATGGCGCTCGGTGTGTCATTTTGCGCGCCACGCTCGCGGTCGAGCTGGCGCATCGCGCGCAGCACGATATTGAGTTCCTTGATCACATAAATCGGCAGCCGCACGGTGCGCGACTGATTCATGATCGCGCGTTCGACATTCTGGCGCACCCACCACGTGGCATAGGTCGAAAAACGAAAGCCGCGTTCCGGATCGAATTTTTCGAGGGCATGGATCAAGCCCAGATTGCCTTCCTCGATCAAGTCGTCGAGCGGCAGGCCGCGATGCTGATAGTGCCGCGCGATACTGACCACCAGTCGCAGATTGGCCTCGATCATGTGCTGCCGCGAGACGAAGTCGCCGTCGCGGGCGGCGCGCGCCAGCCTGATTTCCTCCGCGCCGGTCAGGAGCGGAGTGGCACCGATCTCGTGCAGGTAGACTTGGGTGATGTCCTCGATGAAGCCGGACTCGTATGCGTCCGGAACATTCTCGGCGTCTTCGCGTTCCGGAAGGAGAGCGTCGTCCCCCATGGCTCTCAGCGGACAGGAAGAAACTTCTGCGGATCGGCGGGCTTGCCTTGATGCCGGATCTCGAAATGCAGACGCGGGCTGTCGATGTCGGTGCTGCCGATCTCGGCGATCTTCTGGCCCTTGGCTACGGTCTGCTTTTCCTTGACCAATATCTTGCTGTTGTGGGCGTACACGGACAGATACGTGGCGTTATGACGCAGCACCACCAGATTGCCATAACCGCGCAAACCGGCACCGGCATAGGAAACGACTCCGCCTGACGCCGCCAGCACCGGATCGCCTGCCTTGCCGGCGATATCGATTCCCTTGCCACCTCCCTCGCTGAAAAGGGCGATCAGTTTCCCGTTGGCGGGCCACATCCATTCCACGTCGTCGCCAGCCACGACCGCTTTCTCGGTAGGCTTCGGCGGTTCCACCGGCCGCGGCTCGGGTTTGGCCTCTACCGGTTTTTCCGCCGTCTCCGCTTGGCGCGCCTTGGCCAATGCCTCGTCGGAATAAGCCACCTTGCCGCCTTTCGGTTCGCTCTTGAGGGTTTCCGTATTGGCACTGGTCGGCGCCGCCGCCGGCTTGATTTCAACCGGCGCGCTGGATGTCACCGGTTTCGCCACGGCGACCGGCGCGCCGCTCTCGGACGGCGTGACGCGCAACTGCTGGCCGATCTTGATCAGGTTGGGGTTGTCGAGATTGTTCCAGGCGGCTACATCCTTGTAGTCCTGACCGTTATCGAGCGCGATGCTGTACAGCGTATCGCCCTTCTTTACAGTGTAATAGCCGACGCGGACATCCGCCGCCCCCGTCGCTGCCTGCGCCGCCGGCTTCGCGGTGGCTGCCGCTGCAGCGCCGTGATCTTCAACCGGTGCCGGTGCATGGCTGGCGCAACCACCGATGATCGGCAGCAGCAGAACCAGAATCAGTCGCGAAGCGCTCATTCCACTCCCGGCAACAGCGGCACGAAGCGCACCGCGTCAAATCGAGTTTCGACAAAACCGCTTTCGGTACGCTCGACTAGGCTGATCACCTGATCGGCGCTACCCAGCGGCATCACCAGGCGTCCACCTGGGGCCAATTGTGCCAACAGCGTCTGCGGTACATCTGCCGCAGCCGCCGCCAGTATGATGGTATCAAATGGCGCAGCTTCCGGCAGCCCCAGATGCCCATCGGCATGCTTGAGTCGAATCTGCGACAGTTTCAGCTGCTTCAGGTTGTCCCGCGCCCGCGCCAGCAGTGGTGCAATGCGCTCCACGGCAAATACCTGCTTCGACAGCACCCCCAGAATCGCGGCCTGATATCCGCAACCGGCACCGATCTCCAGCGTCTTGCCCAGTTCGCGACCGGCAATCAGTATTTCGATCATGCGCGCCACGACGTAAGGCTGCGATATGGTTTGGCCGAAACCGAGCGGCAGCGCGGTGTCGTCATAGGCACGATTCGCCAGCGCCTGCTCAATGAAGATGTGGCGCGGCACCAGCCCCATCGCATGCAGTACGCGCGTGTCGCGGATGCCCTGGGTGCGCAGGCGCTCGACCATGCGCGAGCGAGTACGCTGCGAGGTCATGCCAATGCCGGTCAGCGCCGCGGTATTCACTGGTCTTGGCCGAGCCAGTTACGCACGGCGGAAACCTGTGCCGCGTGCGTGAGATCGATTTGCAAAGGCGTGGCCGAGACCCATCCATGCTCCACCGCATGGAAATCCGTGCCTTCACCCGCATCGGCGGCGGGACCCGCGGCCCCAATCCAATACACCGTTTCGCCGCGCGGGCTGACCGACTTGACTGCCGGCTCCGCCTTGTGGCGACGCCCCAGGCGCGTGATTTGGATACCGTGCAATTCCTCGTAGGGGATGTCCGGCACATTGACGTTGAGCAGGATCGGCTCCGCGAATGGCATATCGCGGAAACGCTGCGCCAGTTCGCGCACCACGCGGCCAGCCGTTTCGAAATGCCGCCCCTCGAAGCTGGCCAGCGAGATCGCAATCGACGGCACGCCGAGCAGGTAACCCTCGGTCGCTGCCGCCACGGTGCCGGAGTAAATCGTGTCGTCGCCCATGTTGGCGCCTAGATTGATGCCGGAGACAACCATGTCCGGCTGATGATCCAGCACGCCGGTTACCGCCAGGTGCACGCAGTCAGTCGGCGTGCCGTTCACATACATATAGCCATTCGGCGCCCGGCGCAGATAGAGCGGCCGATCCAGCGTCAATGAGTTGCTGGCGCCACTGCGATTGCGCTCCGGCGCCACGACCGTGATGTCGCCGAGATCGGCAAGGCTGCTTGCTAGTTGGGCGAGCCCCGGCGCAAAGTAGCCGTCGTCGTTGCTGAGCAGAATGCGCATGGGGGTCGGAGCCGGGAAGATCGAAAGCAAAGTTTCAGTGAAGGCCAACGCCGACTTGATCGGCGCCAAACGCAGTGACCATAACAAAATCCGGTACCTATTTTAGCCCATCGCAGCGTCCTATCGATGGCCCGAACAGAATGGAACTATGCCTCCATCCCGCTTTCCGTCGCGAACCCTGGGCGGCCGCGAGGTAGGATTGCAGGAAATGGAAATTGTCCTGCACGACGCCGCCCGCGACATCGCCGAATCCGATTGGGCTCACCTCGACCACGGCGATGACCCTTTTGCCAGTCGTGCCTTCCTTGGCACTGCCGAAAAAGTCGGCGCCGGCAGCACTGCGATGGGTTGGCAGGCCCGGCATCTCGCCCTGTACGAAAGCGATCTGCTGCTGGGGCTCCTGCCGCTCTACTTGCGCACCCATTCCTTCGGCGACTTCTCCCGGGACTGGAACTGGGCGCCGGCTTGGCAAGGAGCGGGGCTCGACTACTACCCCAAGCTGGTCAGCGGCATACCTTATACGCCCTCACCCGGGCCGCGCCTGATGGTACGACGCGGCATTGACCGGGACTCCGTGGCACCGTCGCTGATTGAAGGCGCGCTGGAAGCCGCCCGCCAGTTGGGCGCTTCCTCATGGCAATGCCTGTTTGTCGAAGAGGAAGACCGCGCCCGGTTGGCAGCTGCTGGTCTGCTGATGCGGCGCGGCGTCCAGTTTCACTGGTTCAATCGGGCCTACCGCGACTTCGACGACTTCGTCGCCGGGTTCACCGCCGACAAGCGCAAGAAACTCAAGCGCGAACGCCGTCTGGTACTCGAATCGGGCCTGAAGCTTGAAGCCAGGCACGGCGACGAGATCGACGCTGGCCTCTGGCATGCGATCCACCGCCAGTATCGCGATACCTTTGCCCGTTACGGCAACCACCCCGCATTCCCCGTTGAATTCTTCATCGAAGCGGGCGCCCTGCTCGCCCGACGGCTTGTGGTGTTCATCGCCTTTCGGGGCCAAACCCCAGTCGCATCGGCCATCTGCTATCGCGACGCCAATACGCTCTATGGACGCCATTGGGGCACCGCGATCGACATGCCGGGTCTGCATTTCGAGCTTTGCTACTACCAAGGTATCGACTACTGCATTGGCCAGGGGCTGCAAAGCTTCGAACCGGGCGCGCAAGGCGAACACAAGATTGCCCGCGGCTTTGAGCCGGTGGCCACCTGGTCGGCGTTCTGGATCGCCCATCCGGGCATGCGCCGCGCCGTCACCGATTTCGTCCAGCGCGAAGATTCAGCCATGCAAGACTACCAGGCGGAAACAGCGGCACATCTGCCGTTTCGATTACCCGGCTGACTCAATCCGAAGCGACCACTGCTTGCGCCTTTTGCGTCGGGGCCTTCGCTTCGTGCGCCGGCAGATCCGACTAGGCCGACGTCAGTGATTCCCCGAGGCGATGGCGAACATCCGTTCGTTGCGCTTCTTCCGCGCCTCTTCGACAGTCAGACCGATCAGGCTTTCCGGCGGCAGCGGCACGTCCCAGTGCTGCTGAAACAGATCCATGTCCTCGCCGGTATCGAGATGCGCCCGGTAGACCTTCTCTTGCCAAGCCGGCGCGTTGGGTAGGGAAACCAGTTCGACGGATTCGATGCGCATGGAGGTGTCCTCTTGAGTCCTAGGTTTCTCGTAATCCTGCGCCCCTGATTGCCGCCCTGTAATCCGGAATTTGACGAGGAATGCCCTCTTGTTTCCGCTTCACAAATGCCTCTGGATGAGATTTCCATACGGCCAGATGTCTACCTGACCGATGACGAACCGACCTCACGCGACCTGTTTCGCCGCGCGGGAAGACCCGAGCAGAAAGATGAGGCGCCTTGCGATTTGCCTTGGCGGGTACAACCTGTTGCAACGTAACATCTAGGCCTCGCAAGCCACACAGAGGGGGATGTGCATTTCGGTAGCGGACAGGCCGCCGTGTACTCCGATGAGGTCGATCAGATCTTCGCCCGGCACGCGATCGCGGATGGTCCAGTCGTCCTTCATCGCCAGCACATAGTCCCCGATGCGTCCCGGAAGGCGGGCGTTCATCGGACCCGATCCGTACCATCTCTCGTCGAGCAGCTTGGCACGCGGCCAGGCTTCCATCGCCCCGCGGAACGCGTCGGCGATATAGTCCTCGAAATCGCCACAGACGCCAGGCCGGACATAGCAATAGGCGAAACGCCGCTCACCGCAGAGCGGACGAAGCAGAAGCTTGGCCAGCCCCGGATGATTCCGCAGGTGGATCTGGTGCTCGGCAGGCGAGTCGATGAACCCATGATCGGCGGTTACGATCACCATCGTGTCGGTGCCGCGGACCGAGTTCAGGAAGTCCTCGAAGTCCCGCTCGAAACGCCGAAAGCTGCTCAAAGCCTTCTCGCCCGAGATCCCGCCGTCGTGCGCGGCGTTGTCAAAATACGGCCAGTAGGCATAGGTAAAGCTGGGAGGGCCCGGCTCATGACACAACCGCCGGATGATGCCAAACATGTCCAGCCGCCGTCGCAAGAATGGCATGGTTGCCAGCCAGGGAAACGGTTCGCGGTGGTAAGAGTGGCGCTGCGCACCCTGCGCATGGAACACTGAAAACGCGGAGTCAGCCAAATGTACCGGCGTCACCACCCGGCTGGGACGCTTCAGCTGCTGGAAGAAGGTCGCGTAGCCGAACAGGTTTTCAGGCGCGGAAGCGGGATGATCGGGCAAAGATACGCCGCGCCCGACAAGAGGTAGCACGGCCGTAACCGCATCGAGTTCGGAAACATAGACGTGCCATCCGGTAAGCGCGTGCGCGGCTGGCGCCAGACCGGTCATCGCCGTCGGAATCGCGGCAGCGGTGGTAGTCGGACAGACGGATGTAAGCACAGCCACCTGATGTTTGCGCAAGAAGCCGTTGCGGCTGTTTTTCTCGATATAGTCGGCGCCAAGCCCGTCGACCAGAAGCAGGATCAGGTTGCGCGCTCTCCCCCATTCGGACGTATCGATCCCGGACAGTGGGGCATAGGGCGAATTCTCCGCGCCGCAAGCCTCGCCGATGCTGGCGATGAGGTTGAGAAACCCTCCTCCATCGTAGCTTGGCGTCCAGTAGTCCTGCGACATCGACGTCATCCGGATTTCCTCCGAAAGTTATAGGCGAATTGTATCCGCAGCCGCCAGGACCGGCGCGTCGACAGCGGCCTGCCCCTACCAAGGGTCGCCATCCGACGTTGGCGAATTCGCAGACAGACGCAGAAATTCGAAAGAAGCCTGGAGCCCGCTTTGACGGATTGTTTCCTCACCGCGTTAGCGATGCGGGTTGAACACGGACATGCTTGCTATGATTCAACGATGCCCCGTAGATTCTGCACGCTGCTGCGCTCCTGCCTTCCCCTGCTCCTGCTTGGCGGATGCGCGATTGCCCCTCCCGGAACGCTGCGCGACACCGATCATCCGCTCGCTGGACGCCTGTGGGATGTCGTTGGCCGCGAGTTCATCGATGAAGCCGAACTCCTTCGGCGCGCCGCGCAAGCCGAAGCGCTATTGCTCGGCGAGACGCATGACAACTCGGAACACCATCGCCTTCAGGCAAGAATTCTCCAGGCCAGACTTGCCGCCGGTGCAAAGCCTGCGTTGCTGATGGAGCAATTCGATGTCGACCAGCAGGGGGCGATCGACGAAACGCGTCGATCCGGGAAAGATATTGCGCCGCTCATGCGAGGCTGGACCTGGCCGCATTACGAGCGATTGGTTGCGCTCGCCGTCACGGCGAATATTCCCTTGCAGGCAGCCAACCTGCCTCGTGCGGCGACCCGTCCCATTGTCCGGGAAGGTTATTCGACCCTGCCGGACGGAACTATGCAACGCCTCGCCCTTGAGTCTGTCTGGGACGCCGCACGGGAAAAATTCATGGCCCGCGTGATCGACGAATCGCATTGCGGGAAAATCACGGCGCAACTGCGCGATGGCTTGGTCCGTGCGCAACGTCTGCGCGACGCAACATTGGCCGACTCGACACTGGGAAAACTTGACGCGGGCGTCGTCTTCATTCTCGGACGCGGTCACGCCCGTCGCGATGTGGGTGTGCCGCGTTACCTCGAGGCCCGCCGTCCCGGAATCCGGGTGCTGTCCATCGGCCTCGTCGAAGTCGACTCCAGCAACGCACTTCCCACCCAGTACGAAAACGAAAGCATTGGCGGTATCGCGCCCTACGACATCATCTGGTTCACTCCGCGAGCCGAACGCGTAGACCCCTGCGCGGCTTTCAACAGCAAGTGAGTGGCCGATCTTGGAACTGTTTCATTTTGCTTCATGCGGATCGATCAGGCAGCGAGGGGAGCCTTGTCCGAGCACCACCATCGGAACCAAGGCATGCCCGCCGCGCGATCGAGCCAACTGTCCTCGCCCAGGTCGCCGCATGCCGCCTCATTCAGCCCGGGCGCGAGTTTGCCGAGACTTCTGCCGCTGAATCGGCAGCCTCGTCGTTCTCCTCACTGAACCGAACCACACGCACCCCAGGCGGCAAATTGGTTTTGCGTCGCGCGAGGTCTCGCAACCACTGATTCGCGGGCGGAGTGAGAACATCGATAAGACTGATCGTCGGTTGGATCATGGGCTTGCTCCTGCCTCCTGTCGGAATGACGAAGGCCCCGCAGAACGGGGCCTTCGGGTAGCCGGCGGGAGGTTGCCGACCACCAAGGGGATCGTATCGCTTAACGTGCCTGATAGCGGGGGTAATCCGCGAGAAACTTGTTGGACGCGCAAGACTGCATCAGCTTTTTCAAATTCATCATTGTTGTTGGGAACACCCCGTAGATGGGATCGGCTACGGATAGTTCAACGGCCAATTGCAACAGATTGTTTCCGCCAAGGCCTTGCGGGCGAACGCGCCTCCTTCGACCCCGTCCGTCGTGTGGCGGCTCGAAAAAAGCGCAGCACGTCGCCGCCGCCAAATGGAAAAGGGTTTCCGGCGATTAACCGGAAACCCTCCGTATTACTGGTCGGGGCGGCGGGATTCGAACTCGCTACCCTTTCCACCCCATACGTGGGAAGCGACAAGACCAATAAATAAAGTTATTATCAATCAGCAAGTTACTATGGCACTCGCTGCTCACCAACTTCAATGGATTGTAGCTATTTACAACAGAGTCGCGTACCGCCTTGCATGTTATGACTATGCCATTAACCGCCCGCTCTTCTTTGTGGCGACAACATCGACTCACTCACGGCAGTGATTTATGCACCATACCAGCGACGGTAAGCCTCAATCCATTCCGCGCCGCTCGGCAACGAATTGGGCATTGGCAGATCGAGAATCGGGATCGACTGCTTCTTCTTGTCGCGCGTACAGAGGGCGACAATCTCGTCCCGAACGGTGATATCGATACTGACGACATTCACATCCTGCCCCAAAACCTGAGTTACAAACGGGACAGCAAGATTCTCCTCGATCATTGTGAAAAATCCGACCGCTTGTTCAGATTCGTTGTACGCATCTGTCGTCGCCTCGGCAATCAACTGATCCAGGTACTCCGTGGAAAATCTTGGCGCCTTTTCCATGAACTCAATCCCCTACGGCTTGTTCCACAGGCCGGATTCGACGAGACGCCGGACCAACGCGCCACGCTTACCGTGCTTGACCATGAATTGTGATAGTCGTCGGTCGAAATCGACCCGAGATGAACACAGAGAGTATGCATCTGCCAGATCGACGAGAGCGCGTTTCACATCGTCGTAGGCGGAAGCAATGCCTCGTTCTGCGCGCTCGTGGGCCGCAGTCCAGCACCGCTCGAAATCAGCCGCCAAGGTACGCAAATAGGCTTCGCGCTTGGCCTGCCGCTCGACTTCAGCTTGCCGGCGCAGCACGACTTCCTGCTGCTTTCTTGTTTCGGCCGCAGATTGCGCCAGTTCCTGAAGTTCGGCAACCGTCCGTCGATGCGGTGCGGGGTCTCCGACGGCTTGCTGCTCGCGCTGCCAAGCAAGAAAACGCAATTTCAGCCGGCGCTCGGCTTGCTGCGACCGTCCCGTCAGGAGCAGCTTAATTGCTGCCTCCCTCTCAGGGTTCGGGAGTTCGGCGATCCAGACATCCAGTTCTGCATCGTTGTCAGTATCCGCAAAGGACACCTGCTGGTCACCCAAGCCTGCTGCCGTCAGCAGATCCCGATCAATTTCAAGGAATTCGACCAGCGATTGCTGGGCAGCGGTCAATCGGGAAAGACCGGGCGGTGGCGGCGGCTCCTGGGAATCTTCGTCGACTTCGCCGGAAACCACGCCGGCCAACCAGCCGAGATAGAGCGGGCGCAGATCGCCACGCAGCAGTTCGTCGCGCAAGGGTGCCAACCGGCCCATCCAGCCGCGGCCATCCTCGTCGCCGAAGCGGTCGTAGTCTTCGCTCCCATTCAGCGCCCAACCCAGTATCCAATGCGTGTCGGTCCGGCCGACCGTCAAGGCCGATTCGCACGATACACTTGCCACCGTAAAACACATTAAACTTGCCATAGTTGCGCGCAATACACTTGCGATTGCAATGCCGGATAAACTTGCCGAGGTACCCCATGGCTGCGCCCAATGTAAAGCTTGCGGAATCCCTTGAACTCCTGAAGAAGGCTCAGGACAGCGGGAAGCACGTCTTTCAAAGCACCGACCTGCCGCGCGTCCATCGGGAGCGCTTGGTGGCCGGCGGCTTCCTGCGCGACATCGTCAAGGGCTGGTACATGGTCTCCAAGCCGCAGGAGCACGACGGCGACTCCACCGCCTGGTATGCGTCCTTCTTCGAATTTGTCGCCGCCTACTGCAACATCCGGTTTGGCGCCGACTGGTACTTGTCGCCGGAACTCACACTACACCTCCATGCCGGCAGCACAGCAATCCCGCGACAGGTGCAAGTTCACGCCAAAGCTGGCCAGAACAACAACCTGGCACTCAAGTTCAATACGGCCCTGTTCGACTACCAGGCCAAGGACTTTGCGCCGACTGGCGATGTCGTCGTATGCAACGGGCTCCGCCTCCTGGCGCCCGCCGCAGCATTGGTGCGCGCTGCCCCGACGTTCTACGTCCAGCAGCCACTGGATGTGCAGATCGTGCTGGCGCAAATCCGGGATGTTTCCGACCTCCTGGCGAAGCTCCTTGACGGCGGGCAATCCGTGGTCGCTGGCCGCATAGCGGGAGCCCTGCGTGCCGTCGACCGGGAAGACGACGCCGACCGGATAGTGAAAGCCATGCGCGCGTCCAGCTATGTCGTCAATGCGCAGAATCCCTTCGACAAGCCGCCGGCGATCCTTATGTCCTCCCGAGGCGAATCGCCATGCTCGCTGCGTGTCCGTGCCATGTGGGACAACATGCGCGAGCACGTCGTCGCAGCGTTCCCGCCAGCGCCTGGCGTACCGGCAGATCGGGCGGCATACCTTCAGGACGTCAATGATCGCCACGTCGAAGATGCCTACCACTCGCTGTCAATCGAGGGCTACAAGGTGAGCACGGAGCTGATTGCCAAGATCGCGGCCGGCGCCTGGGACCCCGAGGTCAACCCGCAGGATAAGAATGACCGAAACGCCATGGCAGCCAAGGGCTATCACCAGGCCTTCCTACAGGTACGCGCCAGCGTGCAGACCATCCTGCAGCAGCAAACGGATCCCGGCGAGATCGTACGGCGCGATCATCACGACTGGTACCTACAGCTCTTCGAGCCCTCTGTGCGCGCTGGCATCATCGAGGCCAAACACCTGGCCGGCTATCGCTCGTGGCCGGTCTATATCCGCAATGCCCGCCATGTACCGCCGGCGCACGAAGCAGTACGCGACGCCATGCCTACGTTCTTCGATCTGCTCACGCGTGAGACGGAACCGGCGGTGCGTGCTGTGCTGGGCCACTTCATCTTCGTCTACATCCATCCCTACATGGATGGCAACGGACGCATGGCGCGCTTCCTGATGAATGCAATGCTGGCCTCAGGCGGCTACCCTTGGACCGTGATCCATGTCGACGACCGAGCCGAGTATATGGCGGCCCTCGACCAAGCCAGCGCGGAGGGCAACATTCAGCCATTCGCTCATTTCGTCGGCCGCTGCGTGGAGGCCCAGATGACGGCAGGCTTCACGGCGGCCCGATGAACGTGACACCGCAGACCAGCCGGCACAACACATGGTCTGCGTCTGCTGTGGTGCTCCATCATGGGTTACGATGCAGACGACATTGAAATCGAGTGCTTCCATGCCAAGTCTCCGCAAACTGATTGTCATCGACTCCTATGCCGCCTCGCGCATCCGTGAAGTGCGACTGGATGGTCATGTGCATGTATCCGGTCGGAATGGCCGTGGCAAGACCACTCTGATCCGGCTGATCCCGCTCTTCTATGGCGAGCAGCCCTCGAAAATCGTCAAGTCCGCTGGCAGCGTCGTCCGTTCGCTCCGCGAGTTCATGTTCAGCCGCTCGACGTCCTACGTCGCCTTCGAGTACGAGAACCACGATGGCATCAAGCTGTCCATTCTGCATTACGGGTCCGACAATAGCCCGCAGTACCACTTGGCCGACGGTCCCTACGCGAAGGAAATCTTCGTCGATGACGACAACCTCGTCGAAGGCCGCCACCTCAACGCCCGACTGCGCACCCTGGGCCGCAACCCGAGCAGCGCCCTCGGTGTGCTGCAATACCGCGCCATTGTCCAAGGCACCAGCGGACGGCTGACGTTTCCGGAGCATCGCCCATTGCTGCGGCGCTTTGCGCTGGTTTCCGGACGGTCTCGTCTTGCCGGCATCGAGCGCATCAGTTCGGGCATGTTCTCCAAGGACATCACGTTTCTCGCGCTCAAGCGCATGGCGGCGTCGGTTGCCTACGATGAGGAAGACAAGCAGATCGTACTCGCGCTGTCGCGCAAGGAACTGGAAGGATTTCTGCCGGATTTCAAGGCCTACCAGACGGTCATGGCACTGGAGCCTACGTTTCATGCCGCGAATTCCGCCTATGTCCAGGCGAACGTCGCCCGCCACCACCAGACGCTCGCGGCCGGCAAACTCAAACGGCTGGTGCAAGCACTCGGGCATCTTCTGGAAACGCTTCGCCAAAAGGAGTTCGACGCAGAAGATGCGCTCGCCACTCTTCAGCGCGAACAGCGCGCGGCGGTCGCCGCATTCGATCTCGACGAGCAAACGATCAATACCGAGATCGATCGGCTCAAGCTTGAAATCTCGCGCGCCGACAGTGAAGAGAAGGATTGGGCGGCCAAGGACATCCATGCATTGATCGATCTGGTCAGCCGCCGACAATCCCTGCAAGCTCACGTCGAGGACTTGAAGGGCAGGCAAGCCAAACTGCTCTCCGCGGCCGATTCGGTCAGCCGCAAGTACCAGGCGCTGTTTGCCGAAGAAAAATCCCGCCGCAACCAGGCCGAGGCCGATGCGCAGAAAAATCCCGCCGCAACCAGGCCGAGGCCGATGCGCA
>MHZX01000090.1 GCA_001828935.1 Rhodocyclales bacterium RIFCSPLOWO2_02_FULL_63_24 | reverse complement strand
GGCCAACTCCTCGTCTCGGGATGGATATGCGACAGCATAATACATGTATCGTTATTTATGTGTTCCAATACTAGCGCCCCCCGTTCAGCGGCCCAGGAAACGCGCTGGCCGCTTTTCGAGAAACGCCGCCAGCCCTTCGGCGTAATCCTGCGTGTCGAGGAAAGCGAACGAGGCGCGCTTTTCCTCCAGACTCAAGGGCCGATCTTCGAGCAGCCGGGCAATCCATTGCTTGTGCCAGCGCGCCACCAGCGGCGCACCCGCGGCGATGCGCCGTGCCGTGGCCAGCGCTTCCTCCTCTACCGCGTCGTCCGCCACCACCCGCGTCAGCAGGCCCTTGGCATAGGCCTCGGCCGCATTCAGCAGACGCCCTTCGAGCAGGATTTCCTTCGCCACGGCGGGGCCGGCCAGCCGCAGCAGACCCGCCAGTTCGCCGGGATACATCGAGAAACCCAGCTTCATGATCGGCGCGCCGAAGCGCGCCCCTGCGCCGGCGATGCGCAGATCGCAAGCGCAGGCGATTTCCAGTCCGCCGCCGACACAGGGGCCGAGGATCGCGGCAACCGTCGGCTGCGGGCAGGACTCGATGGCGGCCAGCGCCTCCCCCACTGCCTCGTGATAAGCCAGTGCCAGATCGACATTGGCGCGCGCGCTGCGGAACTCCTCAAGGTCGCCGCCGGCGGCGAAGACCACGCCTTCGCCGCGCAGGATGATGCAGCGCAGGGAGTCATCGGCGGCGAGTTCGCCCATGACTTCGCGCAGTCGCCGCCACATCGCGGCATTCAGCGCATTCAGCTTGTCGGGGTTGAACAGGGTGACGGTGGCGATGCCGGCCCCCGAAGGGGAATCTCCGGCACGCAGAGCGCCGCCGTCGCGCTCGCAGAGGATGTTGCCCGCCAGCGCAGCTGAATCCCCGGCACGCCGAGCGCCCTCCGATTCGATTTTGTCTTTTTTCATCAGTCGTGCATCTGGCGACAGTGGCTTTCGCGGGCAAAGATCAGAATGACGGCGGCAATCGCCATGGCGACCAACATCAGGGTAAAGCCGGCACGATAACCTGCGGCGTCGTAAATCCGCACCCCGGCGGCAAGTGCGCCGTCCCAGCGCCGGTCGAGCATCCAGCCCACCGCCGGCTGCAGCAGCATGCCGCCCAGCAGCGGCCCCATATTGCAGAAGCCCGAGGCGGTGCCGACCAGGCGCAGCGGCACCGACTCTTTGGCCCAGGCGAAGCCGATGATGATGTTGCCCGAGGCGAAACCGGTCGGCACCAGCAACACGACGATCGCCCACAGCGGCAACGGCAGGAAGACGATCGCCATCCAGCCCAGCAGGGCCACGCCCGAGGCCGCCAGATAGAGCGGCTTGCGCCGGCCCATGCGTTCCGACCAGCTGCCGAGCATGGGTCCGCCCAGCGCCCAGGCCACCAGCAGGGTCGAGGTGATCGCCGCAGCGGCCTTGGGGTCCAGCCCATGCACCTGTCTTAGATACGGCACGCCCCAGAGTCCGGCGAAGGTCAGCACCGCGCCACTGAAGCCGATCGGCACCGCCGTCAGAATCCACACGTTGCGGAAGGACAGCACTTCCATCAGGCCGCGCAGCACCGGGGCCCCCGCATGCGACCCGTGGACGCCCTGAAAGTGGCTGGCATAGCCGCGCTGCGCCGGATCGTCGCGCACGCGCAGCCAGGTAGCGACGCACAGCAGCGCCGTCAGCGCTGCGGAAACACCCATCACCGGGCGCCAGCCGAAGGCCTCGACCAGAAAGCGCAGCGGCACCCCCGCCACCACGCCGCCGACCACGCCCATCAAGAGCGCCATGCCCGAGGCCAGTGCGTACTGCTTGGGCGCGAACCAGTGGCTGGCCAACTTGAGCATCGAAACGAAAGCCACCGCCACCGAGGCGCCAATTAGCAGGCGCCCCATGTTGGCCCAGAAAATGGTCGGCGCGAAGGCGAACAGCGCCGTACCCAGCGCCGCCACACCGGCGCCGACTGTCAGCAGCCGGCGCGGACCCCAGCGGTCGGCGATCATCCCGGTCGGGATCTGCATCGCCACGTAGGAATAGAAATAGAAAGCGGAGAGGTTGCCCAGCGCCGCGCCGCCGATGGCGAATTCGGTCATCAACTGGTCGGTGATCACCGCCGGCGCCACGCGCAGGTAGAAGCCGATCAGGTAGAGCAGCGCGCCGAGGCCCCAGACGGTCCAGGCCAATGAGGCCGGCGGAAACATGAGCTTTCCCCCCGGCCCCCTTTCCGGGAAAGGGGGTGACTGAGCTTGGTCCGCTGCCGCGGACTTTGGTGCAGGAACGCTCATGCCGGAAAGGTCTCCGCCCACCACAGCCGCGCCTTCAAGCCCCAGGTCGTGGCATAACCGACCACGCGAAAGCGGATATTGCCGGCGCCATCGACGACGAAATGCGTCGGCACGCCGCGCACGCGCCAGTTGGCCGCATGGCGGCCGTCGGCGTCGACCAGCGCCGGCAAGTCGATGCCGCGCTCCTTGAGATGCTTCGTCACCGTTGCCGCGTCGCCGGACTGCATCGCCACCGAGATCACGCGGTGATCCTGCGCCACGGCAACGATATTGCCCTCTTCCGCCGAGCACACCGGACACCATGTGGCCCAGAACGCCACCAGCGTCGCCGTGTCGCCAGCGCCAGCGCCCTGCGTCCCTTCGGGAACTCTTACTTGGCTACCGTCGGTGCGCATCCCTAAGAGCGGCGGCGCCACGCCCTCAGGCAGGCCGCGCGTCTGCCAGTACTGGGCGCCGAGGATGACGACGACGAACAGGGCCGCTTCAAGCAGGCGGCGTTGCCAGCGTTTTTGGGGAAGCAGGGTTTTCAGCTTGGACGAAAGATTCATCGCCCAATCTTAACGGACGCGACCGCCTTGCGGCGAAGCACTGCCAGGACCGCATTGGCGCCCCCGATTCGATGCCTATAGAATCCGGCGATTCCTCGCGCGACCCCACCGACCATGTCCATCGGCAAACTGACCCTGTCCCGCCTCGAAGGCCTGTTGCTGACAGCCTGCGACGACCTGCGCGGCAACATGGATGCCAGCGAGTACAAGGAATACATCTTCGGCATGCTCTTCCTCAAGCGCGCCAGCGACCTGTTCGACCAGCGCCGCGCCGAAATCCGCAAACAGGGCAAGGCCGACGGTCTCACCGAAGTCGACATCGCAGCCCTGCTCGAAGACGAGGACCAGTATTCCGGCAAGTATTTCTACGTCCCGCCGCGCGCCCGCTGGAACAGCCCATGGGTCGAGCAGACAACCGACAAGGAAGGCAAGCCGGTCGAAGTCCATCACCCGGCGCTGAAGCACACCAAGGAAAATGTCGGCTCCATGCTCAACAAGGCGCTGGAGGCGCTCGAAGACCACAACGCCGACGCCTTG
This sequence comes from Rhodocyclales bacterium RIFCSPLOWO2_02_FULL_63_24, assembly GCA_001828935.1. Taxonomy (GTDB): domain Bacteria; phylum Pseudomonadota; class Gammaproteobacteria; order Burkholderiales; family Rhodocyclaceae; genus Sulfuritalea. The sequence continues at coordinate 14,643 of MHZX01000090.1, read as the reverse complement.
CAGGATGTGCTGAAGGGCAACATCAACTTCAACCGCAAGATCGGCCAGCACACGCTGGATGACGACACCCTGGTCAACTTCATCCAGAACTTCGAGAAGATTCCGCTGCACGACGACGACTTCGAATTTCCCGACCTGCTCGGCGCCGCCTACGAATGGCTGATCAAGTATTTCGCCGACTCCGCCGGCAAGAAGGCCGGCGAGTTCTATACCCCGGTCGAGGTGGTGCGCATCTGCGTCGAAATCTGCGACCCCCATGAAAAGATGAGCGTCTACGACCCGACGGTCGGCTCGGGCGGCATGCTGATCCAGGCCCGCGACTACGTCCGCGAATGCGGCGGCGACCCCGGCGAGCTGTCACTCTTCGGCCAGGAAAAGATGGGCACCACCTGGTCCATCTGCAAGATGAACATGCTGCTGCACGGCATCTCCCACGCCGACATCCGCCAGCAGGACACCATTCGCGAACCGCAACACCAGGCCGAGGCCGGCCAGTTGCGGCGCTTCGACCGCGTGCTGGCCAATCCGCCCTTCAGCCAGAACTACATCAAGAAGGAAATCAAGTTCCCCGGCCGCTTCCCGGTCTTCATGCCCGAGAAGGGCAAGAAGGCGGACCTGATGTTCGTCCAGCACATGCTGTCCGTGCTCAAGGCCGACGGCCGGCTCGCCACCGTGATGCCCCACGGCGTGCTGTTCCGTGGTGGCGAGGAACGCGAGGCGCGGCGCCACTTCATCGACAAGGGCTATCTCGAAGCCGTGATCGGCCTGCCCAGCAACCTGTTCTATGGCACCGGCATCCCCGCCTGCATCCTGGTGCTGAACAAGGCCGGCGCCGCCGAGCGCGCGGGTGCCAACGGAAGTGTGCTGTTCATCAACGCCGACCGCGAATACCGCGAAGGCAAGGCGCAGAATCATCTGCGCCCGGAAGACATCGACAAGATCGTCCATGCCTACCGTGCCGGCGGCGACATCCCCGCCTATGCGCGCCGTGTCGCCAGCGCCGACATTGCCGCCGAAGACTACAACTGCAACATCCGCCGCTACGTCGACAACGCCCCGCCACCCGAACCCCACGACGTGCGCGCCCATCTTCACGGCGGCGTGCCGGTGACCGAAATCGACGCCCTAGCCCACTTCTGGCAGAACTACCCCGGCCTGCGCGAAGACTGCTTCGTGCCGCGCCCCCATACCCGTCCCCGTCATTCCGGCGAAAGCCGGAATCCAGACGTCCCCTACGCGGACTTTTCCGAAGCCCTGCAAGACAAACGCGCCATCGCCGCGCAAGTGAACAACCACCCCGGCGTACTCCAACGCCAGGCCGACTTCATGGCGACGCTCGAAATCTGGTGGCAACAACACTTGCCCATCGTCGAAGCCCTGGCCCCCGATCCGCAAAACCAGGACGCCGCCACGCGCAACGTCTATGCCCTGCGCAGCACCCTGCTCGACAGCATCGAGCGCAGCTTCGCCGATCAGCACCTGCTGACCCGCTACCAGGTGCGCGGCGCCTTCGCCAACTGGTACCAGCAGCTCGCGGCCGACTTCAAATCCATCGCCGCCAGCGGCTGGGGGCCGGAACTGATCCCCGACGAAGACATCCTGCAAAGCCAGTTCCCGCAAGTGCTGGCCGAACTGGAACAGCAGCACGCGCGCCTGGCCGAACTGCAAGCCCTGTTCGCCGCCGCCGGCGAGGAGGACTTCGAGGACTCCGATGACACCGGCGTGCTGCCCGCCGAACAGGTCAAGGCGCTGAAGGCGGAACTCAAGGAAGCCAGAGGCAGCATGAAGCTCGCCAAGCGCGACCGCAGCTTCGGCGACTGGGACAGCTACCGCATCGAAGCCGAGCGTATCGAGGCGCAACTGGCGCGGCACAAGGCGCTGGAAGATGAAGCGAAGACATTGAAGGCCGCGATCAAATCCACCGCCGCGAAGAAGGACGAACTGGTCGAACAGGCGCGTCTGAAAATCGGCAACGACGAAGCGCGCCAGGTCATCGTCGAACGCCTGGGCCAGGTGCTGTTCGCCAACTATCGCAGCTACCTGCGCGCCGACCAGCGCGCCTGTGTCAACGCGATCGAGAAGCTGTGGAGCAAGTACGCGGTGACGGCGAAGCAGATCGAAGCCGAGCGAGATAGTGCGGCGGCGGGGTTGAAGCGGTATCTGGTGGAGCTGGGGTATGAATGAAGTCATACCTAACGGCTGGAGCACATCAACCTTGGGTAGCTTGGCGGAGGTCGCGATTGGCGGTACGCCATCAAGAGATATTGGAAGTTACTGGGCATCCGACAACAGCGAGGTCGGTTTCCCTTGGGTTGCAATTGCAGACTTAAAGAGCCGTTTCGTCGATGAAACCAAAGAACGAATTACGGAGTCCGGAGTACTTCGTTCGAATGTAAAGCTTGTTCGGCGTGGCACGGTTCTCATGAGCTTCAAACTCTCACTTGGGCGCGTTGCTTATGCTGGTATGGACTTGTACACCAATGAAGCCATCGCAGCATTCAAGACGACCGATGAGATTGACGATGACTACTTGTTTTACATTTTGCCGGAAGTCGTTTAAAGAGTAGCAACAGACACGGCGATCAAAGGAGCAACCCTTAACAAGGAGTCGCTGCGATCGTTGCGGCTCAGCTATCCCTCGCGGTCAGAGCAACAGAAAATCGTTACCATCCTCACCAGCATCGACACGGCGATTGAAAAGACCGAAGCGCTGATCGAGAAATACCAGCAGATCAAAGCCGGGCTGATGCACGACCTGTTCACCCGTGGCGTCCTTCCCAACGGCCAACTCCGCCCTTTGGCGGCTTCGATAGAAACCAAACATGGAACGCTGCCTCGCGGCTGGCGTATCGGCTCGCTCCTCGAAGCAACTGATCCGGCACGGCAACCAATTCTCACGGGGCCGTTCGGTGCCGATCTTAGCAATAATGACTTCGTAGACGAAGGTGTTGCCGTGCTACGAATTGGTAACGTGCAGCAAGGGCATCTGGATCTGACTGACCTGTTGTTCGTTAGCGAATGGAAAGCCCGGTCTTTGGCACGATATAAAGTCAAGCCAGGCGATCTTTTGTTCGCTCGCCAAGGGGCCACAACAGGTCGCAATGCGTTGGCGAACGTGGAGGTCGATGGGTGCCTTATCAACTATCACATCATCCGTGTTGCCCTCGATCACGAGCGCTGCTCGCCCATTTTTATTGAAGCAGGATTCAGTAGCGAAATTGTCAAGCGGCAAGTAGAACGCGATAAGGGACGGGGAACGAGGGAGGGAATCAACACCGCACAGTTGACGGGATTGGCTTTTCCGCTTGCTCCTATTGACGAACAGCGCCGAATTGCCAATATTCTTGAGACGCACGGAAGAACACAGCGCGCAGCTCAACTTGAACTCCAAAAACTTCGCCGTCAAAAGCTCGGCCTCATGCAAGACCTCCTGACCGGCAAAGTCCCGGTCCCGAGTTAGTGGAAGGGATAACGTGAATGCGCGACATCAAGAATCAAAAGCTCTTGTATCACCTCACCAGTGTCAACAACATTTCAGGAATTCTTGCGAGCGGCCTTAGGCCGCGCGCACATCTGACCGATTTCGAGGACGTAGCCGACCAAGAAATAATTGCTGGCCGACAAGCGCTTGGCTTAGAAAACTTTGTCCCCTTCCACTGGTTTTCGGGCAATCCCTTCGATGGCCGCGTTCAAGTGGATCGGCGTGATGAGCTTTTTGTACTAATCACAGTGCGTAGGCAACTGGCTGAGCAACAAAACTGGCAAGTTATCCCTTTTCACCCTTTGGCTACCGAGAACATCAGATTACTGAACTACAGGGAAGGCGTCGCCGCGATCGACTGGGAAACAATGAACCAGCGCGAATATCACGATCCGAAGTGCAAGAGCATATGCATGGCTGAATGCCTTGCACCTGCCCCCGTCGCCCCAAGCGACTTTTTCAAAATATATGTTCCCAGCGACGACATCGCCAAAGATGTTCGTGCCGCGATGAAGGACCTGAATGTATGGGTTGAGGTCGACGTCAACGAGCACATGTTTGTGAAATGAGCTACACGAACCTGAACCCGGAAAAGGCCCTGATATGGCGCATTGTCCATCGGGACAACGTGCCCTGGATTCTGGACAATGGGGTCCATTGCCGGAACTCAACGGTCTACGATCCAAACTATGTGGAGATTGGCAATCCCGACCTTATCGACAAGCGGGCCCATCGGGACGTCCGGGTGGGTCCCGGTGGAACCCTTAGCGATTACGTGCCCTTTTATTTCACCCCCTTCTCGCCGATGATGTACAACATCAAGACGGGGTACGGAGGAATACGCAAGCGCAGCAATGAGGAGATCGTGATTTTGGTATCCAGTCTTCATCGTGTGCACAAGATGGGCTTGCCTTGTGTCTTTACTGATAGACATGCTTATCCGCCCCTGGCGAGATACTTCGACGATCTTGATCAGCTGGAGGCGATCGACTGGGCCTTGATACAGCGGCGGGATTTCCAGCGAAACCCCGACGATCCGGAAAAGGTGGAGCGTTACCAGGCCGAAGCCTTGGTTTATAAGCAACTACCGATCAAAGGACTGATGGGGATCGTTTGCTACAACGCACAGATCAAGAGCAAAATTGACGATGATGTAACCAAGCGCGGACTCCAACTTGATGTTCGCGCCATGCCAGGGTGGTATTTCTGATGATCAAATTCACGCAAGGCAATCTCTTGGAAGCTCGCGCCGAGGCGCTTGTGAACACCGTCAACACCGTGGGTGTGATGGGCAAGGGCATCGCCTTGATGTTCAAGGAACGCTTCGGCGAAAACTTCCAGCACTATGCGGCGGCCTGCAAGGCCAAGGAAATACGCACCGGCCAGGTGTTTGTCACTGAAGTACGCGAACTGGACGGACCGCGCTGGATTATCAATTTCCCGACCAAGCAGCATTGGCGCGCACCATCGAAGCTGGAATGGGTGGTCGAGGGATTGCAAGACTTGCGCCGCTTCATCGTGGACAAAAGCATCAAGTCGATCGCCATCCCGCCCTTGGGCGCGGGTAACGGCGGGCTTGACTGGACAGAGGTGAAGCCGCACATCGAGGCGGCGCTGGGCGATCTGCAGGGCGTGGATATTCTGGTCTTCGAACCAACGGATAAATACCAGAACGTGGCCAAGCGCGCCGGCGTCGAAAAGCTCACGCCGGCCCGCGCCCTGATCGCCGAACTGGTGCGCCGATACTGGGTGCTGGGCATGGAATGCAGCCTGCTGGAAATTCAGAAGCTGGCCTGGTTCCTGGAACGCGCCATCGAACGCCTGACGCCGAAAGATAACCCGCTAAAGTTGGGTTTCAAGGCGGACAAGTACGGCCCTTACGCCAATCGGCTGGATCATCTGCTGAACAGCCTGGACGGCAGCTATCTGCACTGCGACAAACGTATCGCGGATGCCGGGCCTCTGGATGTAATCTGGTTCGTCGACGGGCGCCGTGATTTCCTGCAAGCCTATCTCAAGAGCGCTGACGCCAAGCCCTACACCGAGGCGCTGGAAACCACGGCGATGCTAATCGACGGTTTCGAGTCGCCCTTCGGCATGGAACTCCTGGCCACCGTGGATTGGCTGCTGGACCGCGAGCACTGCGAAGCCAGCATTACTGGCATCCGTGCTGGCCTCGGCCGCTGGCCGGCGGGTACGGAAGCGGCGGCGCGCAAGAACCGCCTGTTCGACGACCGCGCCATTGGCATTGCCCTGCAACGCCTGACGGGACGCACCCAGCACGCCATGGCGGCCTGAAGGCCGGCATGTCCGAATACTCCGAGGTCGAACAGCCTTTCCTCCGCCAACTCGCGGACCAGGGCTGGACAATCATCGACCAGGGCTGGGGCGTGCCGCAGGACCCGGTGCCCAGCCTGCGCCAGAATTTCCGCCAGTGGCTGTTGCCCGAGGTATTCGCCGAGTCGGTCCGACGCATCAACCTGACCGACGACGGCCAACCCTGGCTGACCGACGCGCAGCTCGATGACCTGCAACAGCAACTGCTGCGCCAGCCCAACCGCACGCTGCTGGAAGCCAACGAGGCGGTGCAGGTGCTGCTGGTCAAGGCCCAGGTGGATGCCAACGCGCTCACCGGCGAGCGCGACCCGGTGGTACGGCTGATCGATTTCCATCACCCGGAGAACAATCGCTTTCACGCCATCAACCAGTTCCGCATCGATACGCCGGGCTGCGTCAAGAACTTCATCATTCCCGACATCGTGCTGTTCGTGAATGGCATTCCGCTGTGCGTGGTGGAGTGCAAGAAGGGTTCGGCGGTCTGCGCCAACCCGATGCAGGAAGCCTGGGTGCAGTTGCAGCGCTACATGCGGCGGCGCCGGGAAACCGAGCTGGCCGGTCTGCGCGAAGGCGAGCCGCGGCTGTTCCATAGCTGCCTGCTGCTGATCCGCAGCAGCGGCATCGAGGCGGATTACGGCACCATCAGCTCGGGCGAGGAGCATTACCACGCCTGGAAGACGCTCTATCCGCGGGACGATGCGGCGCTGGCGGAGATGAACGCCCAGCAGCAATTGATTGCCGGCATGCTGGACCGCGCCAACCTGCTGCAGATCCTGCGCACCAGCAGCGTGTTCATGGATACCGACAGCGGCCAGCGCGTGAAGGTGGTCTGCCGCTACCAGCAGTTCCGCGCCGCGAACCGGATTTTGCAGCGCCTGCGTGGCGGCCAGACCGCGCTGGAGCGCAGCGGCGTGGTGTGGCATACGCAGGGCTCGGGCAAGTCGCTGACCATGGTCTTCGTCGCGCGCATGCTGCGCGCCAGCGGCGACTTGAGCGACTACAAGATCGTGCTGGTCAACGACCGGCAGGACCTCGAAGACCAGCTCGGCGCAACGGCGGCGCTGATCGGCGGGCGGGTGAACGTGATCGAGAGCAGCAACGACTTGCGCCGGCACCTGGCGAGCGACAGTTCCGACCTCAACATGGTGATGGTGCACAAGTTCCAGGAACGCAATCAGGTGCTGAGCAATACGGTGGCGGAAGCGCTGGGCACCTACCTGGCGATGCCGGCGGGCAAGACCTTCGGCGTGGTGAATGCTTCGCCGCGCATCATCCTGATGATCGACGAGGCACACCGCACGCAAAGCTCGGACCTCGGCGACAACCTGTTCGAGGCCTTCCCCAACGCGGCCCGCGTCGCCTTCACCGGCACGCCGCTGATCACCGAGCGCCACGGCGAGCGCAAGACCCACAAGCGTTTCGGTGAGTACATCGACACCTACAAGCTGATGGACGCCGTGCATGACGGCGCCACGCTGCAAATCCTCTACGAAGGCAAGACGGCGGACAGCGCGCTGAACGAGAAGCATGCGTTCGATACGGCTTTCGAGGACTTGTTCCGCGACCGCAGCGAGGAAGAACTGCTGGCGATCAGGAAGAAGTACGGCGCCACCGGCGACATCCTCGAAGCAAAGAACCGCATCGACGCCATCGCCCGCGACCTGGTCGCCCATTACATCGACAATATCCTGCCCAACGGCTTCAAGGCCCAGGTGGTGTGCCATTCCAAGCTGGCCTGCGTGCGTTACCGCGAGGGCATAGCGTCGGCGCTAGCCGAGCGGATCGCCGCGGAACGCCTGTGCGAAAAGCCGGATGCCGAATTGATCCGCAGGCTGGAGTTTCTCAAGCCCGTGGTAGTGATTTCGTCGGACGGCACCAACGAAGCGGCCTACATCAGCCATGCGCGCAAGGAGGCACAGCGGCTGAATGCCGTCGCCAACTTCTGCAAGCCGTTCGACCTGGAGGACCCTGACCAGAACAACACCGGCATTGCCTTTCTGATCGTCTGCGACATGCTGCTGACCGGCTTCGATGCGCCGGTCGAGCAGGTGATGTACATCGACAAGAAGCTGCGCGAGCACACGCTGCTGCAAGCCATCGCCCGCACCAACCGGGTCATGCGCGGCAAGCAGCGCGGCTATGTGGTGGACTACATCGGCCTGGCGAACCATCTGACCGAGGCCCTGAGCCTCTACGCCGCCAGCGACGAACTGCAGGAATTGCACGATGGCCTGCAAGCCATCGGTTCGGAGCTGCCGGTGCTGGAGGAACGCTACCAGCGCCTGTTGCAGCATTTCCGCGAAGCGGGTATCCGGCAGATCGGCGAATTCGTCACCGGCAACCTGCTGGGGCTGCACGCCGATGCCGCCGTGGCCGACGCGGCGGTGAAGGCGCTGAAGGACGAGAAGCGGCGGGCGGACTTCGAGGTCTATCTGAAGAAGTTCCTGATGAGCATGGACATCGTCCTGCCGCACGAGTCTGCCCAGCCTTTCCGCGTGCCGGCCAAGCGCTTCGGCTACATCCTGCAGGTGGCGAAGGAACGCTACAAGGACGCCAGCCTCGATCTCGGCGATGCGGGCGAAAAGGTCAAGTCGCTGATCAACACGCACCTGATCAGTCTCGGCATCAACCCGAAGGTGGCGCCGGTGGAGCTGCTGGCGGAGGACTTCATCGAGAAGCTGGAACAGCATGCTGGCAACAACGGTGAGGCCAAGGCCAGCGAAATGGAGCATGCAATCCGCAAACACTGCACGGTGCACCATGACGAGGACCCGGCTTTCTACAAGACGCTTTCAGAAAAGGTCGATGCCCTGATCGAGAAGCACCACGAGCAATGGGACTTGCTGGTCGAAAAGCTGGCGGAATTGCGCCAGGTCGCCATTGCGGGGCGTCGACAGGGCGAAGACGGCATGAGTCGGGAAGCCACGACCTTTTACGAGTACATCGTCCAGGTGGGGTTCGCCGCGGGTGCCGTGCCGCCGGAACACAAGGGCGAGTTCAAGCAGCTGATGGAAGACGTGGTAGAGCTGCTGCAGGAGACGGTCGGCAGCATCGACTTCTGGCAGAACCCGGACAAGCAGAAGCGGGTGCGCGGCCTGCTCAAGACCGAGATCGCCAAATGCAGCATCGAGGAACTCAAGGCCAACCGCGAACGGGTCGCGGTCGAGATCATGAAGCTGGCGAAGAATCGTCACGATGAACTCGTGCGCAGTTCGGGAGCTGCCTGACATGCAGCTCAGACAGGTTCGCGACATCGAATACCGCTTGCTGCCTGGAGCGGATCGCCAGACTACGGACATCGTGATCGAACGCGACGGCCTGATCAGCGTGCGGCCACCGAAACGCATGACGCCAGAGCAGGTCGATTCGATCGTGCTCCGAAAACGCATGTGGATTTACCGCAACCTTGCGGACTGGCGCGATCTGAATGCAACGCGGGTGGTGCGCGAATGGGTTAATGGCGAAGCCTTTCCCTACCTCGGCTCGAACTATCGACTGCTACTGGTGGGGACACAGGATGAAGCGCTGAAATTGAAGGAGGGACGCTTCTGTCTTCAGCGTTCGGTGGTTGACCAGGGCGGCAAGGACGCGGCCCACCAAGCCTTCCAGGAGTTCTACGAAGAGAAGGGGCGCGAGCGCCTGAGCAAAAGAGTCGTAGCACTCGCCGCCAAGGTTGGAGTTCGGCCGGGACGTATTTCAGTGAAGGAGCTTGGCTATCGCTGGGCTTCCTGCCTGAGCGATGGCGATCTGCATTTTCACTGGAAGTGCATGATGGCCCCGGCCACGATCATCGACTACATCGTGGTCCACGAGCTTTGTCACCTGCGCCATCGCGACCATTCGGCGGCGTTCTGGAACGAAGTGGACAAGGTCCTGCCGGACTATCGCGAGCGCAAGGAATGGCTGCGGGCACGTGGTGCGGAGTTGGACTTGTAGATTCGTAGGCACGAATTCTCGCCGTCCCGGACTCTGTCTGCCGGGAATTCCGCTACGCGGGCCGGCAAGCGCCAACGTTCACATCTCCGCGCCGGGAACCTCGGCCGTCCTACCCTTATCAAATAAGCGGGCTAGACTGGAAAAAACATAACAAGGAGCTTGCCATGGCCGTCGTCGCTCGGTTCGAGGTGGAGTACACGCGCTTTCTCGATCCCCAGGGCGAGGCGACGCAAGCTTTGCCGCCCTTCGCGCTCGACCCGGCGGCGCTGCTTCCGCTCTACCGCGCGATGACCCAGGCGCGCCTGTTCGACAGCAAGGCGATCGCCTTGCAGCGCACCGGGAAGATCGGCACCTTCGCCTCGGCGCTGGGGCAGGAGGCGATCGGCATCGGCGTCGCCAGCGCGATGCGCGCCGAGGATGTGCTGGTGCCGTCCTACCGCGACCATGCGGCGCAACTGCTGCGCGGCGTGACGATGGCGGAAAGCCTGCTCTACTGGGGCGGCGACGAGCGCGGCAGCGATTTTTCGGTGCCGCGCCAGGACTTTCCGATCTGCGTGCCGATCGCCACCCAGGTCTGCCATGCCGCGGGCTGCGCCTATGCCTTCAAGCTGCGCAATGAGCCGCGCGTGGCGGTCTGCATCCTCGGCGACGGCGGCACCTCGAAGGGCGATTTCTACGAAGCCCTGAATCTCGCCGCGGTCTGGCAGGCGCCGCTGTTGGTGGTGGTAAACAACAACCAGTGGGCAATTTCGGTGCCGCGCGCCATGCAGTCGGCCGCCCCGACGCTGGCGCAAAAGGCCATTGCCGTCGGCATCGACGGCTGCCAGGTGGATGGCAATGATGTCGTCGCCGTACGCCATCTGGCGCAGCAGGCGATAGCCAAGGCGCGCGCCGGCGGCGGCCCGAGCCTGATCGAGGCGATCAGCTACCGCCTCGGCGACCACACCACGGCCGACGACGCGACGCGTTACCGGGACCCGGCCGAAGTTGAGCCGCAATGGGCCTTCGAGCCGATCCGGCGGCTGCGCAATTACCTGCTGCGGCTGAACGCCTGGAGCGCAACGCAGGAAGAGGCGCTGGTGAAGGAATGCAGCGAGGCGGTGAATGCCGCGGTCGAGGCCTATCTCGCCACCCCGCCGCCGACCACCGCGGACATGTTCGATCACCTGTACGCCGCGCTGCCGGCCACCTTGCAGGGGCAGCGTGAAACGGCGCTGCACTTTGCGCCCCACGACGGAGGCAGCCATGGCTGAGCTGAATCTGGTCGAAGCCGTCAATCGCGCGCTGGCCTGGGAAATGGAACGGGACCCGGCGTTGGTCCTGCTCGGCGAGGACATCGGCGTGAACGGCGGCGTCTTCCGCGCCACGGTCGGCCTGCAGCAGCGCTTCGGCGCCGGGCGGGTGATCGACACCGCGCTGGCCGAAACCGCAATTGCCGGCACGGCGGTCGGCATGGCGGCGATGGGCTTGAAGCCGGTGGCCGAAATCCAGTTCTCCGGTTTCATCTACCCGACGCTCGACCACGTCATCAACCATGCCTCGCGCCTGCGCCACCGCACCCGCGGCCGCCTGAGCTGCCCGCTGGTGCTGCGCTCGCCCTGCGGCGCTGGCATCCACGCCCCGGAGCACCATTCGGAAAGCCCCGAGGCGCTGTTCGCCCACGTGCCGGGCCTGCGCGTGGTGATACCCTCCTCGCCGGGGCGCGCCTACGGCCTGCTGCTGGCCGCGATACGCGATCCCGACCCGGTGATTTTTCTCGAACCGACGCGGCTCTATCGCCTGTTCAAGCAGGAAGTCGCCGACGACGGCGCGGCGCTGCCGCTCGACGTCTGCTTCACGCTGCGCGCCGGCAGCGACGTGACGCTGGTCAGCTGGGGCGCGATGCTGCAGGAAACCCAGGCCGCCGCCGAGGTGTTGGCGGCGGAGGGTGTCAGCGCCGAGGTGATCGACGTGGCGACGCTGAAGCCGCTCGACATGGCGACCATCCTCGATTCGGTGGCCCGCACCGGACGCTGCGTGATCGTGCATGAAGCAGCCAGAAGCGGCGGCTTCGGCGCGGAAATTGCCGCCAACCTGGCCGAATACGGGATTTATTCCCTGTTGGCGCCGGTGCAGCGCGTCACCGGCTACGACGTGGTGGTTCCCCTGGCGCGGCTCGAATACCAGTACCTGCCGAGCGTCGAACGCATCGTCGCGGCCGCCAGGAAAACCCTGGAGGGGACATGAAGATATTCAAGCTGCCGGATCTCGGCGAAGGCCTGCAGGACGCGGAAATCGTCGAATGGCATGTCAAGGCCGGCGATCCGGTCGCGGTCGACCAGCCGCTCTTGTCGGTGGAGACCGCCAAGGCGATCGTCGAGATTCCCTCGCCCTATGCCGGACGCGTCGAAAAACTGTTCGTCGCGGCCGGACAGATCGCCCATGTCGGCGCGCCGCTGGTCGGCTTCGAGGGAGCCGGCGACGACGCGGGCGCGGTGGTCGGCGAAGTCCAGGTCGGCCAGCAGTTGCGGCCGGAAACGCCGTCGAAAGTCGGCGCCGGCGGTGCGGCAATCAAGGCCACGCCGGCGGTGCGTGCGCTGGCGCGGCAGTTGAATGTCGAGCTGGCGATGGTGACGCCCTCGGGGCCCGAGGGCGTGATCAGCGCCGCCGACGTCCAGCGCGTGGCGAAGATACTGGCCGAACTGGGGCCTCCGGAAATCCTGCGCGGCGTGCGCCGCGCGATGGCGCAGAACATGGCGCTGGCGCAAAGCGAAGTCGCCGCGGCGACCGTCATCGACGACGCCGACATCGATGCCTGGCGGCCGGACAGCGACATCACCATGCGCCTGATCCGGGCGCTGGTGGCGGGCTGCCGCGCCGAACCCGGACTCAATGCCTGGTATGAAAGCCACACCATGGCGCGGCGCGTGCTGTCCAAGATCGATGTCGGCATCGCGGTGGATTTGCCCGAAGGCCTGTTCGTTCCGGTGCTGCGCGACGTCGCCGGGCGCGATGCCACCGGCCTGCGGCGCGGCCTCGAGCGCATGCGCGCCGACGTCGCGGCGCGCAAGATCCCTGCCGAAGAATTGCGCGGCAACACCATCACCCTGTCGAATTTCGGCATGCTCGGCGGCAAGTACGCGGCGCCGATCGTGGTCCCGCCCACGGTGGCGATCCTCGGCGCCGGCCGCATCCACGAACAGGTGCTGCCCGTCGCCGGCCAGCCCGCCGTGCATCGCGTGCTGCCCCTGAGTCTGACCTTTGACCATCGGGTGGTCACCGGCGGCGAAGCGGCGCGCTTTCTGGCAGCGGTGATCGCGGATTTAAGCTTGCCGGATTAGCGCCGACTTGGCGTCAAATACCTTGTTTGGAGTCCCCAGTGACTGTTTCAACTTCTGCAGGGGCGCCCGGCGCCAGACGCCTTAGGCCGTCAGCAAGGGCTCCCGGTCAGCCAAAGACCACGATTTTCAACTTTTCGAGGAGACTGAGGCTGGCCCACCAATCCAGTCCAGCCGTCCTGAATCGAGCACCCGCTTCCGTCAAGGCAAGTTTCCTGGCACCCAATTCGGTCGCACCCGAGTCGGCGACGAAATTGAACTTCATGAGATATGTCGCAATCGCGGGTTGGATCGGCTGCCCGTCGATGGTCCAGCGCGAGCCGTAACCATCGGCATCGCCGGCGAGCATCAGCATCGGCAGGTAGTCACCCATCAGCCGCAATACCCGCAGTGTCTCGGCCCGATTGGGAATCGGAGCGTTCTCGGGAGCATTCATGGCTTGCTGATTATGTCGCATTCCTGTGCGCCACCCTGTTCCTCAGCGAAGCGGGCGACAGTAATCGGCGAAGTTCCCGGGAAGCGTCGTGTCAGCCCTCGGCGACACGACAGCGAAGAGGGCTTCCCGTACTGCGGATGCCATCACGCATCGGTTTCAGCGTCGGCTTTCCAGGCGCTCAGCACTGCTCCCAGGGCAAACCTTCGAAGCGCCAGCCGTTCGTCGCGCCACGATGATGGGTGTCGTCAAGCTCGCCTTCAAAACCATGCAGCACGTTGAATACCCGCGTAAACCCCGCGGCTTCGAGGGCGTGGCCAGCATCGACCGAGCGGTTGCCGCTGCGGCAGATCAGCACCACTGGACGATCTCCGGAATGTCCAGCAAGCTTTTTCACTTCGCCGACGAAATGGGGATTGATCTCCCATTCGGGACCGTCATTCCACGAAACATGGCTGACGCCAGCCGGATGGCCGACGAAGAAAAACTCCATTTCGCTGCGGCAGTCGATGAACAGCGCGCTGGGATTGTCGTGAAGGAACTGGGCGGCTTCTTTGGGGGTCAGGTGTTCCATGGCTACTCCTTGGTCGTATCCATTTGATATGCGTTCTATTGTAGCCCAGGGCAATTCAGCGTCCCGGCGCTGCGATAGCAGCCGTGGCATGACTCCGCTGTTTCGGGCGCATCAAAACGCGGTTTCGGTGGAGGCCGACGCCGGCTTTGTCGACCTTAAGCGCAGCGGCCGTAAGCGGGCTTCCGGCGGGAGGCAGCGCGCTGGCGCTGACTGGACCGCGCTATAATCCATGCCGCTTCCGAGGAGCGCTGCAAGGTAGACGGCCGGATGGCCGCGACCCTAGGCTCGGAACCTGATAGACAACTGCGCTCACCCACCCTTGGAGTATTCCGCCGGGGCAACAGGTGAGCCGCCACGCAGCAAGGCTCCCCGCCCCGGTCATGGATTGGAGAGACGCATGACCGCCAGCCGCCTGAATTCCACGACCGCCGCCGCCCGAACGCAACCCGACCGCAGCGCCGAATTACGCACGCTGCTCGCGCAACGCCTGCTGATTCTCGATGGTGCCATGGGCACCATGGTGCAGCGCCATGGACTGGTCGAGGCCGATTATCGCGTGGGTGTG